>JBBRIM010000093.1:0-10523 GCA_038221095.1 Candidatus Limnocylindrales bacterium | reverse complement strand
GGCTCGTACCAGGTATCGCCGGCGAGAATCACGTCCCACGGTTCGTTCGGGCCGTCCGGGCCTGGGCCGCCGTTCGTGGCGGGCCTGCCGTTCGTCCCGGTTGCGGCGGGCGCGCCGGGCCGGTCGAGCGGGTCTCGTTCCGAGGTCTCGAGGCGCTGGTCGTTCAGCTCGGCGTTGAGCTGGCAGGCGCTGATCGCGAACGGCTCGATGTCGATCGCCGTCACGGTCGTCGCGCCGGCCAGCGCTGCAGCAATCGCCACGATCCCGCCACCGGCCCCGATGTCGGCCACGTTCAGCCCGCGCACAACCTCGGGCTGGTCGAGCAGGTAGCGAGCCAGCGCCTGCCCGCCGGGCCACGGCCAGGCCCAGTACGGCGGCGGAACCGCCGGGCGCTGATCGGCCAGGGCCGCCGACTCCCACAGGCTCATCGAGGCGCCCCCGATGTGCAGCCGGATCTCGGGCACGAGGGGCGCGCTGCCGACGGTCGTATGTTCGACGATGAACGCGCGTCGTTCTTCGGGGGTCACCGCGCCAGTGTGACGGCTCCGGTCAGCTCAAGCCCGTCAGGGTCGAGGTGCACAGCCGGCCTTGGGCGGGGGCCTTGGGCGGGGCCGTGGCCGAGGGCCTTGGGCGGGGGCCTTGGGCGGGGGCCTTGGGCGGGGGCCGTGGCCGAGCGCCGTGGCCTGCTTCCGACTCAATCTGCACCAGATGAATGAACACGACGAGTTCGATCGGCAATCCGGCCGGTTTGATGCAGTTGATGCAGGGTTTCGACCGATTCGGGTCTGAACTAGTCAATTCCGTGCATGTGACGCAGGAATTCGACCGGGAAGCCGGTCACCTCGTCGGACACATTCACCACATGCAGATCCTGGCCGGATGGGGTCCCGCGCCGGGGCCGCAGCGGGCTCACGGGCGTAAACGGAAACGGCGGCCGGGATCGAGCCAGCCGCCGTTCGGGAGTGTCGGAGGACGGTCCCCCGTCGGGGTCAGGCGGCGGTGGGTACCGGCCCGGGGGCCCCGACGAGCTTCCAGCCAGAGTGCCAGTTGCCGCCATTGGCGACGTTGAGGGTGATGTTCAGGAAGGCCAGGCCTTCGAGCTGACGGGCCCGGCTGAGCGGTCCCACGTAGACCGGGTTGAGGCCGATCGACTCGACCAGGCTCAGGCTGGTCGGAGTGCTGGTCCACGCTTGGCTGAGCTCGGCCAACGAGCCCAACAGCCCGATCCGGCACTCGACCAGGCGAAACGCCGTCCACAAGGCCGCTCACAGCGGCATTTGGCAGCAGTCGGGCCGGGGCGTGAGACGACGGCGCGCCGCGGCGGCGTGCCTCGCCGGTCGCCCATCGCCTGGCCCGGCGCCTCCCATGGCGGAGGTGCACCCAGGACAACAAAAGGGCCGGTTTGCCCCGAATCGGGCTCAATTGAGGGCGTTTTGTGGGGCCCGCGAGGCCAAGACCGCCCGCCGCCCTGGAATTCATGCCGAGCCACGCTCGCGCTGGGACAAAGAAGTCGAGCCGAGCCCCGCCTGGGGGTCTCGCCCGACCCGAATTCGGTCGTTTGTTGTTCTGCGTGCACAAACCCGGGCCGGGCGGGAGGCGAGCGGCCCGCGAGCCCGCAACCGGCTAGCTCGCGAGCGCTCCGACGAACTGGCTGTTGTACAGGTCGAAGTAGAAGCCCTTGGCCGCGAGCAGCTCGTCGTGGCTGCCCTGCTCGATGATGTGCCCGTGATCCATCACCAGGATCGTGTGGGCGTCCCGGATCGTGGACAGCCGGTGGGCGATCACGAACGTCGTCCGGCCCTTCATCAGGCGGGCCATGGCGCGCTGGATCAGGACCTCGGTGCGGGTGTCGACCGAGCTGGTGGCCTCGTCCAGGATGAGGATCGGCGGGTCGGCCAGGAAGGCCCGGGCAATCGTGAGGAGCTGCTTCTCGCCGGCCGACACGTTGGTCGCATCGTCGTCGATCACGGTCTCGTAGCCGCCCGGCAGGGTCCGCACGAAGTGGTCGACGTGGGCCGCCTCGGCGGCCGCCACGATCTCGGCTTCGGTGGCGCCCTCGCGGCCGTAACCGATGTTCTCACTGATCGTGCCGTGGAACAGCCAGGTGTCCTGGAGGACCATCCCGAACGTACCCCGCAGGTTGTCCCGGGTCGTGTCGCGGGTGTCGATCCCGTCGACCGTGATCCGGCCCGAGTCGATCTCGTAGAAGCGCATCAGCAGGTTGACCAGGGTGGTCTTGCCGGCCCCGGTCGGCCCGACGATCGCGATCGTTTCGCCGGCGGGGACGTTGAGGTTGAGGTCGTCGATCAGGGGCTTGTCGGGCTCGTAGCGGAACGAGACGTCCTCGAAGGTGACGGCGCCCTCGGCGCTCCTGATCAGCTTGGGGGCCGCCGGATCGCGGACCTCCTCGGGCTCGTCGAGCAGCTCGAAGATCCGTTCGGCCGAGGCGGCCGCGGACTGCATCACGTTGGCGATGCTGGCCGTCTGGACGATCGGGAAGGTGAACTGGCGGGAGTACTGGATGAACGCGATCACGTCGCCCAGCGACATCTGGCCGGAGGCGACGCGCAGCCCGCCGATCACCGCGATCGCCACGTAGTTCAAGTTGGCGATGAAGTTCATCGAGGGTTGGATGATCCCCGAGATGAACTGGGCCCGGTAGCTGGCGTCGTACAGCCGGTCGTTCTCGGCGGTGAAGTTGGCGATCGCCTCCTCCTGGCGGCCGAAGACCTTGACGATCGCATGGCCCGTGTGCATCTCCTCGACCTGGCCGTTGAGCACGCCGGTCGAGGCCCACTGGGCAGCGAACTGCTTCTGCGAGCGGCCCGCGATCAGGATGGTCACCACGATCGAGAGGGGCACCGCCAGCAACGACACGAAGGCCAGCAGCGGGCTGATCAGGACCATCATCAGGAGGACCCCGATGACGGTCAGCAGGGCGGTGATCAGCTGGGTCAGGCTCTGCTGGAGCGTCTGGCCGATGTTGTCGATGTCATTCGTCACGCGGCTCAGGATGTCCCCGCGGGCGTGCCCGTCGAAGTACTTGAGCGGCAGCCGGCCGAGCTTCTCGTCGACGTCCCGGCGGAGCCGATAGACCGTTCGCTGGGTGACCCCCGCCATGATGTAGGCCTGGACCCAGGAAAACGCGGAGCTGAGCAGGTAGACCCCGATCAGCAGCAGCAGGATCCCGCCCAGGGCACCGAAATCGACGCCGGCCCCGGGTGTGAGGGTCATGCTGGCCAGCATGTCGGCCAGTTGGCCCTGACCGCCCGCTCGGAGCCCGGCCACGGCCTGGGCCTGGCTGACCCCGACCGGCAGCTGCTTGCTGACGGCGCCCTGGAAGATCAGGTTCGTGGCATTGCCCAGGATCTTCGGGCCGAGGACCGCGAAGGTGACGCTGACGACGGCCAGCAGGAAGACCACGATGATCAGGTGCGCCTCGGGCCGCAGCCGGGCAAGGAGCCGCCCGAACGAGGCCTTGAAGTTCTTCGACTTCTCGGCCGGCATCCCGCCCATCATTCCGCCCGGACCCATGCCCCGGCGCATCGGGGGCCCGGCCGGCCGGCCACCCATGGCACCCGGCCCGCCCGGCCCGCCCGGCCCGCCGCCTGGTCGGCCGCTCATGCCACGGCCTCCGCTTCGGATAGCTGCGAGTAGACGATCTCGCGATACGTCTCGTTGCCGGCCATCAGCTCGGTGTGCGTCCCGCTGCCGACGATCCGGCCGGCGTCCATCACCAGGATCCGGTCGGCCTGCATGATCGTGCCGACCCGCTGGGCAACGATGATCACGGTTGACCCACCGAGGTCCGCACTGAGGGCGGCTCGCAGTCGGGCATCGGTCGTGAAGTCGAGGGCGGAGAAGCTGTCGTCGAAGACGTAGATCTCGGCCCGCTTGACCAAGGCCCGGGCGATCGCCAGGCGCTGGCGCTGGCCGCCCGACAGGTTCGTGCCGCCCTGGGTGATCGGGGCGTCGAGGCCACCGTCCATTTCTGTCACGAAGTCGCGCGCCTGGGCCACGTCGAGGGCGTGCCAGAGGGCCTCGTCGGTGGCGCCCTGGTCACCGTAGCGGAGGTTGCTGGCGACCGTCCCGCTGAACAGGAACGCCTTCTGCGGAATCACCCCGATCCGATCCCACACGTCGGTCTGGCGCATCTCCCGGACGTCGACGCCGTCGACCAGCACCGCCCCCCCGGTGACGTCGTAGAAGCGCGGGATGAGGTTGATCAGGGTGGACTTGCCGCTGCCGGTGCTGCCCACGATCGCGGTTGTCTGGCCCGGCCGGGCTTCGAAGGTGAGGCCGAACAGGACCGGGGCCTCCGCGCCGGGATAGCCGAACTGGACGTCCCGGAACTCGACCAGGCCGGGCGTGGCCGAGGGTTCCGGCGTGATCGGGTGCTCCGGGTCCCGGACCGTCAGCTCCTGCTGGAGGACCTCCTGGATCCGACCGGCCGAAACTGCCGCCCGGGGCACGAACACGAACATCATCACGGCAAACAGGACCGCGAACAGGATCTGCATCAGGTACTGCAGGAACGCGGTCAGGTTGCCGATTGGCATCCCGCCGCCGTCGACCCGGCTTGCCCCGAACCACATCACCGCAACCAGGGACAGGTTGACGATCCCGGTCATCACCGGAATCATCAGGGCGAAGAGGCGGTTGACGCTGATCGACGTGTTGAACAGGTCCTTGTTGGCGACGTCGAAGCGGGCCTCCTCGTGGCCGGTTCGAACGAAGGCCCGGATCACCCGCACGCCGGACAGGGTCTCGCGCATCACCTGGTTGATCCGGTCGAGCTTGACCTGCATCGCCCGGAAGAGCGGGATGGCCCGCGACATCACGATCCCGATCACGACGCCCATGATCGGCAGGATCACGATCAGGAGGCCCGACAGGGGCACGTCCTGGCGGATGGCCATGATGATTCCGCCGATCCCCAGGATCGGGGCCGAGATGAGCACGGTCAGGCCCAGGAAGACTACGGTCTGGACCTGCTGGACGTCGTTTGTGTTGCGGGTGATGAGCGAGGCCGGGCCGAACTGGTTGACCTCCACCTGGGCGAAACTCTCGACCTTCCGGAAGATCGCCGTGCGGACGTCGCGGCCGAAGCCCATCGATGCCCGGGCGCCGAAGTAGACCGCGATGATCGAGGCAATACCCAGCAGGAGGGTCACCCCGAGCATGACGGCGCCCGTCCGAACGATGTAGTCGTTGTCGCCCTTGACGATCCCGTTGTTGATGATGTCGGCGTTCAGGTCGGGCAGGAAGAGGGTGCCCACGGCCTGGATCAGGAGCAGGATCACGACCACGACGAGCGAGCCGCGGTACGGCCGGAGGTAGGTTCGCAGCAGGCTGATCACTGGGCCGCTCGGCCGCTTCGGACGAGAGTCCCAGTCGGGGTCTCCGTCGGGGTCTCGGCCGGTTCGGCGATGCCTTCGGCCCCGGTGGTGGCCATCAAACGGGCCCGGGCCGCGTGCATTGCCCGCAGTCCGAGCAGGAAGCCGGTCATCTCTTCGGCGCTGAGCTGCTCGAGGAGCTGGCCGAGTCGCTCTCGGTGATGCTGTTCGAGCGACCGCGAGACGTCCGCCCCGGCTGCGGTCAGGTGGACCAGCACGACCCGGCGATCGGCCGAGTCGTGGCGACGCTCGACCACCCCCCGAGCGGTCATCCGGCTGATGATCCCGGTGGCGCTGGCGACCGACACGTCGAGGGCGTCGGCCAGCCGGCCCATCGAGATCGGACCCTCGGTCTCAAGCACCGTCAGGACGTTGAGATGGACCAGGCTGAGCGCTCCGCGGTGCCATGCCCGATACGCGTTCAGCTTCTCGCGGGGCGTGGACAGGAGCTCTTCGATCAGCTCGTCGGCCAGCTTCCGTCGGCCGGCGTCGGCCGAGCGCACGCTATGGGCTGCGCTGATAGTCAATGCCATGTTGACAATATATCCGGTCCGTGATGGTTCGACAAGTGGCGGGTCGATCTGCCTTGCCCTGCCCATCCTCGCGGCCAGGTGTGTGGTCGGTGTGGAGACCCGGTGGCGAAACGGTCTGTCATGCTTTGCGACCTTGCCAACTCAGGAGAGCCACGATGACCGAGATGGGAGCCAGCGACCGACCCGCCGGGATGTGCCTTGGCACCGGGCACATGGTCGTCTATGGCAACCAGGCCTTCGTGGCCGCCTTCGGGCCGCACTGCGTTGGGCTGCCCGCCCGGGAGACGCTCCTGAGCCTGCCCGTCGAGGCGTTCGACCTGCTCGATGCGGTGCTGGCCGGCAGCCGGCCGCTGGCCCGCTGGATCGCAATCGACGAGGAGCAGTGGCGGATCACCGCCAGCCCGCGGCTCGAGATTGAGACAGGCGCAGCCTATGGCGTCTCATTCCACCTGCGCCGCCGCTCGGACGTCCCGATCGTGCGCGCCGCCGAGCGCAAACCGCAGGATCCAGCCCGCCCCGGCGCCTGAGCCGGACAGCCGGCCGGGACCCGGCCCGTAGGCTGGGTTGCACCATGAATGCAAGGCGGCCGGGCACCACTGTTGCCTGAACGAGGCCTCGATGGGCCCAGGATCGGCTGAAACACGATCGCAGGAGGTCCCCATGAACGTTGCACTTCACGTACCCGTTGACGAGATGACCGATGCCCTGGAGTCCGGCCGGCGCAGGCTTTCCAGCATCGACTTCAAGGAGATCCAGGACTCGGCCAGATCGGCTGCGATGTCGGCATTTCCGGGCGCCTGGCGCCGGCCGAAGCCCCGCCGGCGCTGGCCGTTCGTGGCCGCAGTACTCGTGATCGCCGCCGCATTCTTCGGCTTCATGATCCTGATGCCGAGCCTCCGCCGTGGCCCGGGTGCTGACCTGACGCCAGAGCCGATCGAGCGCGAAGCGGAGGCCCTGGAGCAGGAGACCAAGCCCGCAACGCCAGCCACCGCCGCACCGGCAGCCTGGGCACCCGCCAATACCGAACCGGTCGAGAGTTTCGTCTAGGACGGCCGGTGAACCAACGACGCCCACTCGACCGCTGAGCCGGCGCTGTAACGGGATTGCAGCGCGGAGCGGCTGTGGTTGATACGCGCAGAGAGGGTCGGGCATCACGCTCTGACTGCGTCGATCGCTCCGTCGGCCGACGTCCAGGCCCAGGACCGGGGCAAGCCACAAGAGGTTGGCGAAGCGCCAACCCGGGGAGATCGCCATGACTGTCCAGGATGAGCGCTCTGTCGTTACCAATGAACAACCAGATCCAACCGGCTCCGGGCGGCCGATGACCCAGACCGTCGAGACGCGCCGGATGACGTCGGCGCCGGGCGGCGCCGAATTCGCGCGGCGCGTGCTGATCCTGATCTTCGGCCTGATCCAGATCGTGATCGGGCTTCGGATCGTGTTGCTGCTGCTCGACGCGCGGACCGGCAACGACATCGTGTCCGCGATCCTCAACATCAGCCAGGTGTTCGTCGCCCCGTTTGAAGGGATCCTGCGCACGGACGCCATCCACGCTGCCGGCTCGACGATTGACGGTGCCGCCATCGTGGCCTTCGTCGGTTGGACCATCCTCGAGGCGATCGTCCTGTGGGCAATCGGCATCTTCCGGCGCGAGCCCGCCACCGCCTAGGGTCATCGACCAAGGCGCTTCAGCCGCTGCAGAAGTCCCCCGGCGTCGTCCGGGGGACTTCTGCTATCCCCGTGCTGCCACGGGGCGGGTCAGGCGCGCACGGACCCGCTCATCTTGGGTGGCGCAGGTCCTGAGCCTCGCGAGGAGCGATCGGCGGGGGTTCCTGGCCGGGCGGAGGCTCGATTGCCTCGGGATGCTCCCCGTGCCTGTGAGCTGGGTTGGTCGGCTCGGGTGGGGGCTCAACCCGGCGCCGATCACCGTGCCGCTCCCTGAAGGTCCTCGATGGATCCGGCCTGCTGGTCATGGCGGGTACCTCCTGCAGGTTCTCCAGGCCGGTCGCCACAGGGCGTTGATCTCGCGGATTGAGCCCGGTCGCACCCCGTGTCCAGGACCCGAATTGCCGTAGCTCGAAGATACGACTTGCCTGACCAGAACGAAACAGCGAGGCGCCAGCTGCAATGGATCTGCAATCCCCGCTCAGCCCCGAGCACGCCCTCGATCGCCCTGAGCGATCTGTCACGCCAACGTAATGGGATTGCGCTGTCGGCCACCCGCAGCCGAAGCGCCCGAGAGGCCAACCTCTACTCAAGGCGGATCACCGCCGGGGGGATTCAGGAGGGCTTGGCCACGATGGGAATGGGAATCCTGGCATGGATCGTCCTCGGGGCGATCGCCGGTTTCGTCGCGAACATGATTGCAGGCGGTAGCGAGGGCGTCCTCGGAACGATCCTGCTCGGGATCGTCGGTGCGGTCGTAGGCGGCTTCATCGCCGGCTCGGTGCTGGGGATCGCCGACATCACGGGCCTCAACGGCACGAGCATCCTCGTCGCAATCTTCGGGGCCGTCGTCGTCCTGGCGGTCTGGCATGCGCTCGCAGGCCGCCGCGGCGTGAACGCCGGCCACATCTGATCAAGCAGGGCCGGCTCGCCGGCAAGGCAAATCGCCACCACCCGCGGCTCGGTCCTGCCATCCCTCACAGGGCAGGCCGAGCCGCTCTTGATTATCCCAGCAGGCACGACCTGACCACGAGGAGACACAGATGACGAAGAACGGCACCCATGAAACCGATTTCGCGGAAGCCGCTGCGACACGCATGGATGAAGCGGCTCGATCCCTGCTGGGGCGGGGCCGGGCCGTGATGGACCAGCTGCCCGATGCGGTCGAGGGCGCCCGTGGCGCGATCGGGACGGCCCAGGGGCAGGTCGACGAGTTGTCCGACGAGGGCGTCGTCGCCGCCGTCGCGTTCAGCGCAGGGGTGACGATGGGCCTCTTCCTGGCGGGTGCGCCGCGGGTGATCCTGGCGCTCACCCTGGTTCCCACGGCAATCACCCTTCGCTCGGCCCTCCGCCGCGGAGTCCGCCCGGCGCGGCTCGTCAACTAGACTTGGCGGGAGCCGATCGGGCTCGAGCCCGATCGGGCCTCTCAAGGGTCAAAGCAAGTACGCTGAGCGCGGTGATGCCGAGCCGATTTCCTGGACCGGGGCGGACTCGGGCGACCTCGTATGGCGTCGCCGTCGTCGTGCCAATCATCGCGACAGGGTTGACCTACGGGATGAACCGGGCGCTCGGCGGGAGTGTCGGGTTCGCGATCGATTTCGTCGCCGTGGCGGTCGTTGGCTGGTGGGGCGGACTTGGGCCGGGCCTCATCGCCACGGCGATCTGCGGGCTGAGTGCACCCAGCCTGCTGCTGGACACGGCCGGATCAGAACCTCTGCAGACAACCAGGATCGTTCTGTTCGTGCTCGCCTCCAGCATGGCCAGCGTCCTCACCGATGGGCTGCGGACGGCGCAAGAGCGAGCGATCGAGCGTGGTCGGGCGGTCCGGGAACGCGAGGAGCGCCTCGAGTTCACCCTCGACGTATCCCAGACCGGCGTCTGGGACTGGGACGTCCGACGGGATTCACTGACCGGTAGTCCGCGCTTCGCCGACCTCCACGACGTGGGTGGCCGGCCACCGAGCCGGATGATCGACCTCCTCGGCTCGGTGGTGGACGACGACCGAGACGCTGTTGCCCAGGCGATCCAGCACAGCGTCGACAGCGGTACACCGTACGACGTCGAGTACCGAGTCCGGACCGCCGACGGCTCGTTGCGCTGGCTCAACAGCACCGGTCGGTCGACCGCCTGGGCCGACGGCCGGCCGGCCCGGATGGTTGGCGTGGTCCGCGACGTCACGACCCGGCGGCTGACCGAGGCGGACCACGACCGATTGCTCGCGGCCGAACGCCACGTCCAGCGCATCCGGGACGCCTTCATCGAAGTGCTGTCGCACGAATTGCGGACACCGATGACGACGATCGTGGGTGGCGCAGAGCTCCTCGAGCGCGGTCGCCTGTCCGCCGAGAGAACGCTCGAACTGGCCCACGACGTGCGTGAGGAAGCCGAGCGGATGATCCGCCTGATCGAGGATCTGCTCGTCCTCAGCCGGGCAGAACGGGGCAGCCTCGAGATCAGCGATGAGCCGGTCCTCGTCCAGCGGCTCGTGGACCGGGTAGTCCGCGAGGCGCAGCGGCGCCAGCCGGTCCTGGTGATCGACGTCGCCCTGCCGGTCGACCTACCCCCGGTCCGGGGCGAACTGACCTATGTCGAACAGGTCCTCCGCAATCTTGTCGGCAACGCGGCCAAGTACGGCCCGGCGGGCGGGCCCATCCGGGTGGAAGGCTCGGTCGTTGGCGACCACGTCGAGATCGGCGTGCTCGACTCGGGCCCCGGCATCCAGGACGACGACCTCGAGCGCGTTTTCGAGCTCTTCTACCGCTCCCGGGAAACGGCCTCGAGGGTCAGCGGCGCTGGGATCGGCCTGTTCGTATGTCGCCAGCTCGTCGAGCTGATGGACGGTCGGATCTGGTGCCGGCCGCGGCCGGGCGGCGGCTCCGAGTTCGGTTTCAGCCTGCCGCTCGAGCTGGGCGACGGTGACGACTAGGCG
>JBBRIM010000092.1:0-10578 GCA_038221095.1 Candidatus Limnocylindrales bacterium | reverse complement strand
ATTGCGCGGAATCGACGCCCTCGACCGACCAGTCCAACCAACGATTCCGCTCGCCCGCCGGGTCGCCCGAGCCGCCTGGCCGAAGCTGCTCGCAATTCTCCTCGTCGGGGTGCTCTGGGAGATTGTCTTCCGGCTGGGAATCTGGCCACCGTACCTGCTGCCCGGTCCCGGCGCGGTCCTCCGCGAACTCAGCCGGGAGGTGGGCGACGGCTCCCTGCCCGCGGCGGTCGCGGTGACGCTGCGCCGAGCTGCCGCAGGCTATGCCCTGGCCGTTGTCATCGGGACCGCCCTGGGCGTGGTCGTATCTCGATCGCGCCTGCTTCGCAGCGCGATCGGCTCGCTGGTGACGGGCCTCCAGACGATGCCCTCGATCGCCTGGTTCCCGCTGGCGATTCTGCTCTTCCAGCTGAGCGAGACGGCGATCCTGTTCGTGGTCGTGCTGGGGGCAGCACCGGCGATTGCCAACGGGGTCATCTCGGGGATCGACCAGGTTCCCCCGCTCCTGCTCCGCGCCGGACGAGTCCTTGGCGCGCGGGGCATCGCGGCCTACCGCTACGTGATCCTGCCGGCTGCGCTGCCGGGGTTCGTGGCCGGCCTGAAGCAGGGTTGGGCGTTCGCCTGGCGGAGCCTGATGGCCGGCGAATTGCTCGTGATCGTGGCCGGCCAGCCCTCGATCGGGGTGCAACTCCAACTCGCTCGCGACCTGCTCGACACACCCCAGCTGGTGGCCACGATGGTGGTCATCCTGGTGATCGGGATCGTCGTCGACTCGCTCGTCTTCGGCATGATCGAGCGCTCGATCCGGACCCGCCGCGGGCTCCTCGAGACGGCCTGAGCCCGGCCGTTCCTAGGTCGCCCGACGGCGCAGGCGAGCGAGGGCCGACCGCAGGAACGCCTCGTCGTGAGCGTCCTCGTCGAGCCCGAGACGGCGGTCCTGCTGCCAGCGATGCAGCCCGAAGCTCAGCGCCAGGCCGGCCACCGCCCGCTGTCGCCGGTTGCGGTCGCGCCCGCCGAGGGGAACCTCATCGAAGGCTGCATCGGCCATCGGCCAGCCCATGAAGTAGGCCATGGTGGCGTACTCCCAGTCGGCGGACCCGATGAACGCTTCCCCGAAATCGATGAACGTCAGGCGCTGATCGTCCTGCAGGATGTTCTCTTCGTGGAGGTCGGCGTGGACGATGACCGGCGGACCGTCGAGCGCCGCGGCGAGGACAGCTCCAGCCTGACCCGCGAGCTCGGCGAGGAGGCCGGGACGCTGAACGAGCGCCGGATCGGTCTCAAGTCGGGAGTCGTCGAACGGCCAGAGCTGATCCCCGTCCATCCAGGCCCGCAGCCCCGCGAGCATGTCCGGGGCCAAGCCAACGAGGCGCCCATCGACCTCAGCCAGCGGTCCGAAACCCGTAATCGGGATCGATTGGAGCTGCCCGACGAACGCACCGATTCGGCCGGCGGCCCACCCGTGGGCCTCGGCCCGGAGCGGCACTCCCGGCACAAATGTCGTCAGCGAACTGGCTCGGAGTCCCCATCCGGCAACCTCCCAGCTTCCCCGGACCGGGCTGGGTACAGGCGCACCGATGTCAGCCAGGCGGGCCATGAGGGCATGCTCGATTGGATAGGAGCAGGGCCGGTCAACTCGATCAAGCGCGATCCGCAGGGCGTAGGCGGTCCGGGCATCACGGACGAGCCAGGCCTCACTGGCGAAGCCGAGGCCCAGGAAGGTCGGATCCCCGACGTCCCCCGCCAAGGTCGGGTTCAGCGCTGCCAGGACCGTTCGAACGTCTGCCTCGTCGCTGGTCACGTCGCCTTCCTCACCCACACCGCACGTTCGGCTACTCTGCTCATGGAATGAACCCCGACCACGATACCCGCGACTCCGGCGACCGCCCCACCGTTCCGCCGGAGTACGACCTGTCCTACCGGGACCTGTTCTGGCGCAGCCGCGGATATGAAGATCGGGCCGACCGGCTGGCCCTGCAGGCGCTCCTGCCGCCGACCGGTGACGACCTGCTCGACCTCGGGGGCGGCTTCGGCCGGCTGGCCGACGAGTTCAGCGGCTATCGCCGGCTGACCCTCGCGGACGCCTCCCCGGCGATGCTGGCTGCGGCAGCCGAGCGGTTCGGCGAGGATCCCCGCGTCCGGCTGGTGCACGCCGAGGCCGACGCCTTGCCCTTCCCCGACCAGAGCTTTGACACGATCGTGGCCGTGCGCCTGGTCCTCCACCTCGCCGATCCTCGACCGGTCTTTGGCGAGGTACGACGGTTGCTGCGACCGGGCGGCACGTTCATCGTCGAGTTTCCCAACCGGCGCCATCTGCTGGCGGTGGCGCGCTACCTCGCCCGGCGCCAATCATGGTCGCCGGCTGGAGCGACTCCGCACGAGTACCTCGAGGGCCACTTCGCCCATTCGCCGGCCCGCATCCGGCGGCAACTCGCCGAGGCCGGGCTGGAGGTGGACGCGGTCCGGGCGGTGTCCCTGTTTCGCTCGAACTGGCTGAAGCACCGCGTCGGGACGGAACCGCTCGCCCGGATCGAGAAGCACCTGCAGCGGCCGCTTGGTCCTCTCTACCTCAGCCCGTCGGTCTACTACCGGACCAGGGCAAGCGAGCAGACAACGACGGGGAGCGGACGGCCCGGCAACTAACCGAGGGTCGAGATGTACATCCCCGCCCATTTCAAGGCGGATGACGCCAGCGTCGTTGAGCTGCTGACGAACCATGGTGCCGCCGACCTGGTCACCGCCACCGACCGGGGTCTCCTGGCCACGATGCTGCCCTTCCTGTACGACGCGCCGGGCAGCCGGCCGGACGTCGGACCGCAGGGTTCGCTGGTCGGCCACGTGGCGCGCAATAACGAGCAATGGCGCGAGCCGGCCACCGGCGAGTCGCTCGTGATCGTGCGCGGCCCGGACGCGTACATCACGCCATCCTGGTACGCCGCCAAACGCGAGCACGGACGCGTCGTCCCAACCTGGAACTACGTCACGGCCCATGTCTACGGTCGGCTGGTCATCCACGACGACGTGATCTGGCTCGAGGCGCTCGTCCGCCGGCTGACGGCCTACCATGAAGCGGGTCGAACCGAGCCGTGGTCGGTCGACGACGCGCCTGCGCCCTACATCGCCGGCCAGCTCCGGGCGATCGTGGGCGTCGAGCTGCTGATCGAGAGGATCGAGGCCAAGGCAAAACTCAGCCAGAACCGCTCGATCGCGGATGTCGACGGCGTGATCGCCGGCCTCGACGAGGTCGACCGGCCGGCCCTGGCCGACGCGATGCGCCGAGTCCGCCCCGCACCCTGACCCGGCGCCAACGAGCCCGAGTCTATGGGCCGCGCGAAGAAAAGATGTCGCAGCTCGTTGAATCCGTCCCGGCGCAGCTCGTCCACACGAGCAGGGTCCGACCTCCGACAAAGACCGTGGCAACCGGGGCGACCGACGGTACGTTTGAGGCCACGGTCTCGAAGGGCGTCCAGTGGTCGCCCCCGTCGGCGCTGCGTTCGACCAGGATGGTGCTGGGCGGCTGGGAAGGCCCCGTAGAGGGAGCGTTGCGGATGTAGCTGAAGGCGATCGTGCCCGTTGCATCGACGGCCACCGACCCGCTCCCCACTGTTGTCACCGAACCCGCCCCGGCGAGGCGATGGACAGCGATCGACCCGCCGCCATTCTTCGACGTCAGGGCAATCACGGATCCGTCGCTGGCCGCGACCTCGCCGGCGAGGAAGCTGCCGGCCGCGCGAAGGGCAGGCCAGCCAAAGCTCTGCTTCGCCAGGATCGTCCTGGGCGGGAGGTACGAGACGCCGCCGTCGATCGAGCGACTGAGAACGATCGAGTCGGCTGGGCCATTGCCCGACGGACTCCACCCGACGTACACGCTGGACCCGTCGGCCGCGAGGCCGATCAAGCCATCGGTGTAGACGGGATTATCGGGAAAGAAGGTCATCGTGGTGACCCCGAGTCGCTGGGCGGGCTTGAACGTGGCTCCGCCATCGACGCTGCGCTGGACGATGATCGAGCCCGTCACCCGGTTGGTCCAGGCGACGAAGATGCCGGCCGCGCTGATCGCCACGGACTGCTCGCCGATGCGACGGTCGGTCAGGACTTTGGCGACTGTCTTCGGGGAGTCCCAGCGCAGCCCGCCGTCATGGCTCACCCGGATGATCAGGTAGGCGGCGCTCGCATCGTGGGCGCGATACGCGAAGACCACGAGCGATCCGAGCGCCGCAACCGCTGGATCGCCGAGGACCACCGGATATCGGCTGCTCGGCCTCGCCAGGGTCAGCGCCTTGGACCAGGTCCTGCCACCATCTGTCGATCGGCGGTAGTCCAGCGAGCCCGACAGCCGGGCATCCACGAGGTGCACGACGTCACCCGAGACCGCCAGCGAACGGAAACCCGAACCCGAAAGGTACGCATCGTGGCTCGAGGTGATCGCAGCGGGGGGTGTCCAGCTGGCGGCCGCGACCGGGCCCACCCCGAGGACGATGGCGAGAACGGCTGCTGCAGGACCGGCGATTCGATACATGCTCGACCTCCCAACTTCTCGATGGTCAGGGACCGGTGCCAGGGCGCCTCGTCGCCCACTTAGTTGACGTTGCCGAGATCGATTTGTGTCGCGCGGAGAACGAGCAATCGGCCGGACAGATCGTCCGGCCGGTCACAATGGAGGAGGAGAGACCCTCGGGCTGCTCAACGAGTCCACGTTGGGTCGAACACGGCACGTTTGTCGCTCCTGGAGCACCGATCGACCAGCCGATCGACGGCTCGGAACCGGCCCAGCCTCGCCCCCGCGCGGCGCGACCTGTGCGGGTCGTCAGAGGCGGACGGCTGCACCGGTCGCGGCGGAGCGGTAGAGGGCCTCGATCACCCGCGCCTGGCCGAGCGCGTCGGCCCGGCCCAGCAGCGGCGCCGATCCGCTCCGGACGGCCCGGCTGACGTCGTCGATCTCGAGCTGGTACGCGTCCTGGACCGGGAATTCGCTCGCGACCCCGTCGCGGACGATCGCTGCCGGCCGGGAATTCCAGGGATCCGTGAGCGCGATCGAACCGGCACTGCCGATGGCCTCCAGCCCGCGCCGTTCCGTCGTGAAGCCGGAGCTGATCTCCGCGACGACGCCGCTCGGGAAGTGGAGGATCCCGCTGAACTTGATGTCGACACCACCCGGTCCGTCCGCCTGCCAGCCGATCGCCAGGTCGGGCTCCTCCCCGGCCAGCAGCCGGGCACCACTGACGCAGTAGCAACCCACGTCCATCAGCGAGCCTCCGGCCATGTCGGCCGCCAGCCGGACGTCGGATGTGTTGGCCGGGATGAAGCTGAAGCTTGCCCGGATGGTCTGCAGCGGCCCGATCTCGGGTAGCAGCCGGACGATCGTCTTCGCCTGCTCATGGTGGCGCCACATGAACGCCTCGGACAGGACCAGCCCGGATCGGTCGGCAAGGTCAAACGCCTCACCGACCTCGGCCGGGTGGCGGGTGTAGGGCTTCTCACACAGGACGTGCTTGCCGGCCTGCAGGGCGCGCATCGTCCAGGGGTGATGGAGCGAATTGGGCAGCGAGATGTAGACGGCCTCAACGGCCGGATCGGCCAGGAGCGAATCATACGAGCCATGGGCGCGCTCGGTCGAGTGCTCGACCGCGAACGCGTCGGCCCGGGCCTTGGTCCGGCTGCCGACCGCCACGACCACGGCCTCGTCGGATCGCCGCGCCCCGGCCATGAAGCTCGTCGTGATCCGACCGGTTCCGAGGACACCCCAGCGCAGCGGGTCGTGGGCAGTCGTCGTCATGGCCGAATTCTGGCAGCTTGCTACCAATCAAGAAAGCCGCTCGAGACCCGCCGGATCCGGTCGAGGATGACCTGGCCACCGGCTGGATCGAGCAGGTTTGGCTGGCTGCGATCGAGTTCAATCGTGGGATGGATGTCGATCTGGGCAAGGTGCCGGCCGACGAAGGTCAGTTCGACGATGAGGCCCTCGTCGGTCTGCTCGGAGCGCGGCAGGTCGAAGATGAAGTCGCCCATCGAGTAGACGACCACGCCACGGCCGATTGCCTCGAGCGCGCCCGCCCAGTGGGGATGTGAGCCGAGGACCGCGTCGGCGCCTGCGGCGATCAGGGCGGCGGCCTGGCGGCGTTGGAGCCGGCTGGGCTGGGCCGTGTATTCGACGCCCCAGTGGGGCACCGCGATGACCACCTCGGCGCCGGATGCCCGGGCTGCGTGGATGTCGGCGACTGCATTCGAGATCAGCAGCGGTGCGGCGCCCGGACGGGAGGCTGTGGCGCCCTCGTTGACCAGGTTGATCGCGTCGAAGGCGAGGATCGCGACGCGAACGCCATCAACCGTGTACCAGGCCGGCTGACGTGCGGCGTTGACGTTCTTGCCGGCTCCGAGTGGAACGAGCCCCGCCGCGCTGACATTGCGAATCGTCTCGAGGACGCCGGCCGAGCCCGCATTCCGGATGTGATTGTTGGCCAGCGAGACGACGTCGACGCCCGCGTTGTGGATGCCGGCCTCAAGGGCCGGATCGAAGGTAAACACGAGGCCGGCCGGGTGATAGGCGAAGCCGGTTGGAGCCGGGCCCTCATGGTTGATGAGGGCGAGGTCGGCGTCCTGGAAGAGCCTCCGGACGGCTCCCGAATGACCGGTCCGCTGCGCGACCACCGTGGTCAGGCCCGCGCTGCAGCAACCAGCGTCCAGGTCGTGGCCGGGTCGAACCAGGACGCACCACCCGAGGGTGGGCCAGCCGGCCCCGGGATCAGCAGTGGCCAGCCCGAGAACGAGCGCAGGCGCGCATCCCCGAACAGGCTCAGGCCATCAACCCCGAGTGCCCGCACCGACGGTCGGACATCTTCGGCGCGGACGATCCCGAGCACGTCGGTCGTGCCCTCGACGGCGGCCAGGATGGCTGCCGACGTGGCACTCACCACCCCCGAGCTAGGTCGGACATCAAGATCGATGGCCAGAAGCGGTAGGTCCGGTGCGGCCACCAGGATCCGACGAAACCGATGGCTCGTCCCGGCCAAGTCAGCCGCGAGCTGAGCGCTGGAGATCGTCCGGTCGATCGACCAGAACCCGACGACGGGCACGAGCGCGATCGAGGCCGTTGGAGGAGTCGTCGGCGTCGCGGACGATGTCGGGCCGGCAGGCCCCGGCGATATAGCCCCGAGCGCCGGCCCGGGCGAAGTGACGGGCGCGGGGGAGATCGCTGGCGATGGCACCACCGCGCTCGCTGGCCCGCCGGAATACACCCGGACGACCGCGAGCACCGATCCGACGATCGCAACCAGGACCACCGCCAGCCCCAGCCGGGTCGTCAATCCGAGGCCTGACCTCATCCGCGGACTCTACTCCGCGGGACCTCCTGAAATCGGTCAGCGCGCCTGGAACGATCGCTTGGACAGCCCATACGCGAAGCCCTCGATCTCGTAGTCTGGCTTGTCGTCCGGCCTGGCGACGGCGCCGAGGGTCACGAACAGCGGCGCGAAGTGCTCGACCGTGGGGTGGGCCCAGGGCATGCCCGGAGCCTTCTCGCGGAAGGCGAACAGGCTGTCCAGGTCGCCCCGGTTGAGCGCCTCGGTCGCCCATAGGTCGAAGTCGATCGACCACTGCGGGGCGCCCGGCTTGCCCATGAAGTATTCGTGTACGAAGGGCAGGCCGTGGGTCAGGAAGCCACTGCCCACGATCAGGGTGCCCTCATCGCGGAGCGGTGCCAGGCGCTTGCCAATTGCGAAGAGATGCTCCGGATCGAGGTCCGGCATGGACAGCTGGAGGACGGGGATGTCGGCATCGGGGTACATCGCCTTGAGGGGCACCCAGGCGCCATGGTCGAGGCCACGCATCTCGCGATCGAGCACGGGCTCGTTGGCGGGCATCAGTGACTTCACCCTGGCGGCAAGTTCGGGGGCTCCCGGCGCGCCATAGGTCATCTGGTAGTAGTGCTCGGGAAATCCGTAGAAGTCGTACACCAGTGGGACCTGCTGGGTTGAGCTGATGGCCATCGGCGCGGTTTGCCAATGGGCGCTCACGATCAGGATCTGCTTCGGCTTGGGCAGCGAGGCGCCCCAGGCGCTGAACTCGCCCACCCATTGGGCGTCCTCGAGGAGCGGCGGAGCCCCATGCCCAACGTAGATCGCCGGGAGCGGGCCGGATTGGGTGGTGTCGGGTGTGCTGGTGTCGGTCGTGGTCATCGTTTCTCTCTCGCGAGGCCGGGTCCGTCGTAGTTGTCTGGCCGGATCGTAGCCGCTGGACCGATCAGTAGATACCTACCGGGCGCTCGATCGCAGTGTCGGGCATGAATCGGCGATCGACCAGGACTCGGAGGATGTAGGTGATCTCGAGCCCGGCGCCATCGAACGATGGGGGCGAGCCGGCCGGCACGGCCAGGTGGATGTCACCGGTGCCACCGTTCAAGGTGGACGGATCGATCGACACCGAGGCGATGATTCCCTCCACGCCATTCGGGGCGTTGGTCCGCCGATGGAGCTCCACCCGTGCCTCGGTGGCGTGCGGAGCGGCCGGCCAGGTGACCTGCACCACGATGTCCGAGCCGGCCGGGGCGGGCAGCGGCGACGTCACGGCGATCGTCCCGTCGCCGATGGTGATGACGTCCTGCAGGCTCGCTCCGCCCTGCAGGCCGACGCCGGCCCGAAGCAGGTCGGGGTGCTGGGCAACGGGGAGGTAGAGCGCCACGAACTGGTCCGAGCCGAGGGAAATGTCCCAGCGGACCTCGACGGCCCAGGCGATGATCGATTCGCCGAGGTGCGCGGTGGGCGGCCCGAGCGGCGGCGCCGGGATGGCGAACTGCCCCTGCCATGTCGCACCGGCCTCGAACGCGGCCGGGATCACCGGCTCCGTGAACGCATCCTCGACGAACAGCTTGCCGTGACACTCGACCCAGGACTCGGACGACGTGACCCGCCCCTGTCCATCGCGCTGTTCGGTCGACCTGCGCTGCTCGTCGAGACGCAATCCCACCAGTCGCAGCGCGGCGCTCCGGGCGCTCACGGACTCACCCGACTGCAACGTGATCGTGCCGCTGATGCTCCCGCCGACGACGACCGGCTGGTCGACCTTGATCTGGCCGGTGATCGGCCCGCCGTCGGCCTGCCGGAGAAGCTCCTCGGCGCGAACGGCGTGGAGCGGGTGACTGCCCTGCGGGCCGGCCAATCGGCCGCCGTTGATGGCATCGAAGGGTCCCGGCGCAGACCCGGCATGACCGAAGCCGAACGAACCGATGCTGACGTTGAAGCTCATGCGCGATCTCCGTGGCTGACCAGGCTGCGCTCCGGGGCCCAGCGCAGGGCGAGCGTGGCGGTCAGCCGGGCCGCGGCAGCCACAATCCGGAGCGTCGCCATCGCCCGAACCTAGCCCTGGCGAACTCCCAGAAAGTTCCCGTCCGGGTCCCGGAACCAGGCGCCCCGAGCCGGACCCATCTGGGCGATATGCCCGGTCGTCTGAAGCGGGCCTTCGGCGTAGTCCACGAACTCGACGCCCCTGGCCTCCAGGTCGCGCACCGTCGCCTCGATATCGGCGACCTCGAAATGGGCGAGGGTATGCTCGGTCGTGGTCCCCGGGCGCCGAAAGACCGAGACCTCGCTGGCCGGCCCGCATTGGAAGCGGATGGAGAACGGGTTCTCCCAGAGGTGGGTCAACCCCAGCGTGTCACCGTAGAACGACCGAGCCCGGTCGAGATCGTTGACGGGGATCGTGGCCACGATCATCAGTGCGCCGTTCATGTGGTCCCTCCTGTTGGTGGCGAAGCCGATCGCTTGATTCTCGCGCATATACTCCGCCTCGTGCACCAACCCTGGCGCCGGGCGGCGCCCCTCCTCGTGGGCTGCCTGCTGGCCGTGAGCTGCGCGCCGGCACCCTCAGCATCACCGCTGACTTCTGCGCTCGGGGCGCCTTCGACCGGCGTGGCCTCGTCTTCCGGGCCGACCGACTCGGCGGCCGCCGAAGCGCCAGCGATCCCCACCAGCGAGTCGCTCATCGCCGCCGCACTCGTATCGGGCTCGATCACCTACGAGCAATCCCTCCTGTATCGCGCGCTCTCGCTCTACAACTCGCCGGGCCTGCCCAGGGAGTTCGATAGCCCAGTCCCTGACATGCACGCGGCCGGAGACCTGTTCGGCGAGGTCGATGCCAAGGAGGCGACACTGAGCCCAGGCCTCGTCCAGCAACTGGCGCCATATCGGGCCCGGCCCAGCGATCCGATCAGCGTCTTCAACGTGCCGCCGGCAGGCGCAGGCGTGAATGCCGTGACGGTCGCTGAGCTGACCACAACGTGGAAGAGCCAGCTCGTGGCTGGCGCGAGTGCTCGGGTCTGGGTCAAGGACTCCCCGAACGCAGCGGCGCAGCTGGCTCAGCACGCCGCGGACGTCGCCAGGGTGTGGGGGGCGTTCCCCGACTACTTCACCTACCCGGAAGCCGACCAGCCCAACGTCCCGTCCGCGGCGGTGAACCCTGACGGCGCCATCGACTTCTACTTCGTCGACGTCGGCGACCTCGATCCGAGGCGCCCATCGTGCGTCATCAACCCAACGCTGCCTGCTTGCAGATTTGGTAAAGACTTCGGCTTCGCCCAGCGAGCGGCTG
>JBBRIM010000091.1:0-10639 GCA_038221095.1 Candidatus Limnocylindrales bacterium | reverse complement strand
GCCCTTGTCGTAAGCCCGCAGGGCCATGATCGCGGCGAAGTCATCGAGCAGGCCGCGCAGGTCGAAGTCCAGAGTCTCGAGTTCGAGTCTGCCCGCCTCGATCTTGGAGAAATCGAGGATGTCGTTCAGGAGGGTCAGCAGGGCTTGACCACTCGTGCGCACGGTCTCGGCGTAGCGCCGCTGGTCATCGTCCAGTTCCGTATCGAGCAGGAGGCCGGTCATCCCGATCACCCCGTTCAGGGGCGTCCGGATCTCATGGCTCATGTTGGCCAGGAACTCGCTCTTGGCGAGATTGGCCAGCTCGGCCCGGCTGGCCATCTCCTCGGCACGCGCGGAGGCCTTCTCGATCGCGCGGTAGGCGTCCTCGAGCTCCCCTTGGGCCTGCTTCGTGGCGGTGATATCCCGGGAGATGCCGAATGTTCCTACCACGTTTCCACTGTCATCTCTGAGCGCGAGCTTGGTAGTCGAGGCCCACGTCTCTCGGCCGTCAGGCCATGTTTCCTTTTCCTCGACGCCAACCACAGGCCGGCCGGTTCGCATGATCTCGCGCTCATCGTCGAGCGAAAGCCGGGCCTGTTCATCGGTGAAGAAGTCGACATCCGCCTTGCCGATTGCCTGCGCTGGATCCGCGAGGCCGAACGACCTCGCCATCGCCCGGCTGATCCTCGCGAAGCGGCTATCGGCGTCCTTGAAGTAGATGTGGTCCGGGGTGTTGTCCATGAGCGCCTTCAGGAGGGCCTGCTCCTGGATCAACGCCGCATCCGCCGATTTGCGCCTCTGTGTGTCGTCCATGATTGTTCACTGTATTCCCCCGGCGCCAGCGGCTCCAGTGACCCGCGCCTGACGGGCCCGTGAGTGTCGGCTTCGCTTCTCACGCCGTGGCCGGTTCGGCGATCCTCGCGATCACCGCGACGAGCCGGCGATCGAGTTCCTTGTTGATGGGACCTCGACGGCGCATCCGGACAGACGCCGATCAGTACCTACACGGGCCATAGCGCGCTGCGGGCCGCCGCGGGCATTGACGGCAGGGCGGACACTTAGGCCCTCGGACGGAACGATCGTTCGGTAGTCAGGGGCGCCGTTCCACCCTACCCTCGGGCAATGACAGGGCCGGGGATCACACAAAGGCTGGCCGGCCAGGGCCGGAGCCACGTCATGTCATCAGCACGAACCTGCAGGGACCGCATCGAGCGGGGCAGCGAGGTGCCGTCTCGCGCTGCCCTCGATGCGATCCTCGATCCGTACAGCATCAATGTCGCAATCCGTGACGAACGCGGACGGATCATCGACTTCCGGATCGAGTACGCCAACGAGGCGATGGCAACGTTCAACCACGTGCCCGCCGCGGTGCAGATCGGAGATTCGCTCCTGCGGCTCTTCCCCGCCCACCGGACGTCCGGACTCTTCGATGCCTACGTCCGCGTCGTCGAGACGGGCGAGCCGCTGGTCATGGACACCGTCACCTACGAGGACCCGAACGCTGCCGGAGGTCCAATCGTACTGGCCTTCGATCTGCGCGCCGTCAAGCTCGGAGATGGCTATGTGGTCTCGGGTCACGACCTCACCGCGCGCGCCCACGCCGAGCAAGCCCTGCGCGAGAGCGAGGAACGCTACCGCACGCTCGTCGAGCAGTCGGCCGACGGCATCTTCGTCTCGGACCAGAGCGGCCGCTACGTTGAGGCGAACCCGGCCATCTGCCGGATGCTCGGCTACTCGCGCGAGGAACTGCTGGCGATGCACACGCCGAGCCTGAGTGCCACCGACGACCCGCTCAGTCCGGAAGACATGGACGATCGGCTGGCCGAGACCGAGGCTGGATCCGGTCTCCTGGTTGAGCGGCGATATCGGCGCAAGGACGGCACGAGCCTGCCGGCCGAGGTCAGCTTCACCCAGCTGGCCGATGGCCGCCTGCAGCGCAACATCCGCGACATCAGCGTGCGCCTGGCGGCCGAGGCGGAACGGATGCGGCTCGTGTCGGCCGTCGAGCAGACCGCTGACTCGATCCTGATGCATGACCTCGATGGCAACGTAACCTACGTCAACCCTGCCTTCACCCGCGTCTACGGCTACGAGGCGGACGAGATCGTCGGCCGGTACGCCGGGATTCTTGACAGCGGCCGGCACGAACCGGCGTTCTTCTCGGCCATCTGGGCCGCAGCGGCCGCCGGCCGGACGTGGAGCGGCTCGATCATCAACCGGCGCAGGGACGGTACCCTGGTCGAGGTCGAGTCCGTGATCTCGGCCATCCACGACGCAAATGGCCGATTGAGCGGCTACGTCCAAGGCGACCGCGACGTCACCCGTGAACGCGAGCTGGAGCACGCCCTGGAGCGCGACGCCCGCGAACGCGAGACCATCGAGGCGGTCCTCGCCCGAATCGACCCGTCAGCATCGGCTGAAGAGATCTCGGCCGTGGCCTGCACCGTCATCAACCGACTGCCCGGGGTCGATTCGACCTGGGCCGGCGTGCTCGACGAGGTCGATGGCGCGGTCCTCGCCGCCGCGGGGCAGCTCGCGCCGACCTTCGCCCGCGGGCGAACCATTCCCGCGAGCCGGGTCTCATATCTCTGCGAGCGGGGCTCTGGTGGCCCCTGGTTTGAGGAGTGGCGGCCCCGCCGCGAGGATGACGGCTGGGCGGACGCCGTCACGTCAACCGGGCTCCGGTCGATGGCGTATGCGCCCTTGCGTGGCCCTGACGGCGTGGTCGGCATCCTCGGTATCGGGAGTCATAGTCCGGCAACAGCGCAATCGCTGGTCGAGCACGTGCCGGCGCTGGCGACCTTCGCCTCGATTCTATCCGCCCTGCTGGTGCCCAAGCTCGAGGTTCGGCGGCGCGACGCCGAAGGCCTGTCGGCGATCCAGGCGGTCATCGACGCCTCCGCATTCGCGCCCTTCTTCCAGCCGATCGTTGATCTCCATACGGGAGCCGTGGTCGGCTATGAGGCCCTGACCCGGTTCACCGATGGTGTTCCGCCCGACGCCCGCTTCGCCGCGGCCGCCCGGGCCGGAGTCGGGATCGAGCTCGAGCTGGTCACCATCCAGGCGGCTCTCGCCGCGGCCGCGGTCCTGCCGCCTGAGGCCTACCTGAGCCTGAACGTGTCACCCGATCTCGTCCACGCCGATTCGCTCGGCCCGCTGCTGGCCGGCCTCAAGCGGTCGATCGCCCTCGAGATCACCGAGCATGTCGCGATCGACGACTATGCCCTGCTTCGTCGCGAGCTCGAGGCCTTCGGGCCGACGGTTCGCCTGGCAGTCGACGACGCCGGGGCAGGCTACTCCAGCTTCCGCCACATCCTCGAGCTCACGCCCGACTTGGTGAAGCTCGACATCGGGCTGATCCGTGGGATCGACGGTGACCCTGCCCGCCAGGCACTCCTGGCCGGAATGGCCTACTTTGCGATGAAGCGCAAGATCCGCCTCGTCGCCGAGGGAATCGAGACCGTCGCCGAGCTCGAGGCGCTTCGCTCGCTCGCGATCCACTACGGCCAGGGCTACCTGCTCGGGCGACCCCAGGATGGTCGGGGGTCGGACCCGTGGCCAACCCGGGTCGCCGTCCGGGGGTGAAAGAGCGGGAGGTAACGCCCTCCGGTGACGGTCGGCCCTGGACGCAGGACCGCGCTCGGGTTGCCGCCCGCCGGGCTCTGACCAATCGGACAGGAGCCGTTTGACATCAGGCCTCGGCGACGACGGCGATCGAGATCCGCAGGCCTTCGACCTCGAGGGGGTGCCGTGCGCCCTGGCGAGCGGGTGGGTCGGTCGGGAACCAGCGGATCCACTCCTCGTTCATCCCGGCGAAGTCCTCGGAGTGGCGGATGATGATGGTCGCGCTGACGACCCTGCCCATCGAGCTCCCGGCCGCGCGCAGGATGGCGTCACAGTTGTGCAATGCCTGGCGCGTTTGCTCCTGGATCGTCTCGCCGACGATCTTCCCGGTCGCCGGATCGAACGGACCCTGGCCGGACACGAAGACGAGCCCGGCCGCCACGACCGCCTGGCTGTAGGGGAAGCTGCCATAGGCCGCCGACCCGGGCGCGGCCGGGGTATTGACGATCACCTTCGTCACGAGTCCACCCTCCCAGCGGCCATGGCGGTCCTGGAGCCATGTCCAGTCACTCGCCATCGCAGTCGGGCGATCGTGACCGACACCCCGCGCCGGCGCAAGGGCCGCCGGCTTAGGCCAAGGGGCTGAAGCGAGCCGTCAAGTGGGGGAGGGCCGCCGGCTCCGACTCGATTCGGTAGCCGCGCAGGTCGGCCGCCCGGGCGCCGACCGCCTGGACCACCTCGATCACGTAGTCGATGTGGCTCTGGGTGTAGGTCCGACGCGGGATCGCGAGCCGGACGAGATCCATCGCGGCGGGCGTCTCCGATCCATCGGGATGGCGCCCGAACATGACCGTACCGATCTCGCAGCCACGGATCCCACCCTCGAGGTAGAGCGCGACGGCGAGCGCCTGGCCCGGGTATTCGAGCGGCGGGATGTGAGGCAGCATCGCTCGCGCGTCGATGTACACGGCGTGACCGCCGACGGGCTGGACGATCGGGATCCCGGCCGCCTGGATCGCTTCGCCGAGATATGCCGTCGAGCGGATCCGATAGCGCAGGTAGTCCTCATCGATCACCTCGCGAAGCCCCTGGGCGATCGCTTCGAGGTCGCGTCCGGCCAGACCGCCGTAGGTCACGAACCCTTCCGTTAGGATGAGCAACGTCCGGCATTTCTGGGCGAGCGCGTCGTCGTTCAGGGCAAGCCAGCCGCCGATGTTGGCAAGGCCGTCCTTCTTTGCGCTCATCGTCATTCCGTCGGCGAGTGCGGCGATGTCGTGGACGATCTCGACGATCGACCGGCTCGACTGGCCTTCCTCACGTTCATGGATGAACCAGGCGTTCTCGGCGAACCGACAGGCGTCAAGGAACAGGGGGATCCCGTAGCGATCGCAGACCGCCCGAACGGCCCGCAGATTGCGCAGCGAGACCGGCTGCCCACCGCCGGAATTGTTGGTGATCGTCACGAACACGACCGGGACATCCGCCGCCCGCTCGGCGAGCAGCCGGTCGAGTGCATCGATGTCCATGTTGCCCTTGAACGGGTGCACCGTCGCCGGCTGGCGACCCTCGGCGATGACCAGGTCAACTGCCTCGGCGCCGGTTGCCTCGATGTTCGCCCGGGTCGTATCGAAGTGGGTGTTGTTGGGAATGATCCTGCCTGCGCCACCGATGACACTGAACAGGATCTTCTCGGCAGCTCGACCCTGGTGGGTCGGGATGACGTGCTGAAATGGAAAGAGGGCCTGGACACTCTCGAGGAAGGTGAACCAGCTGGGACTGCCCGCGTAGCTCTCGTCGCCGTGCTGGATCGCCGCCCATTGGTCGCGGGACATCGCACCCGTTCCCGAGTCCGTGAGGAGGTCGATCAGGACGTCGTCCGCGTGGACGTCGAACAGGTTGTAGCCGGCCGCCTCGACGGCTCGCATCCGCTCGTCGCGGGTCGTCAGGCGGATGGGCTCAACGGCGTGGATCCGGAACGGCTCGATGATCGTGCGCCAGCCATCCATGGTGGCGAGGATACGCCTCGAGCGAGCGCGGCTGCCACAATCGAGCGGTGACCCAACGGACGGGCCCGATCAGCGGCTTCACGTTTGGACGCGACCCAGTTCGCTCGTCGGCGACCGGCCCGTTACCTCAATCGATTGTTGCGCGCACGACGATCGTCGAGCGGCGCGCCGGGATTGGCTGGGCCGCGAGGTCGCCCAGCAGGCCAAGCGCGAAAGCCGGCAGGCGCCGCTGCCAGGCGCGGGCAAGATGGCCCGTGGTCCGCATGTCGATCCGCCCGAAGCCGGCGTCGGCCAGAGCAAGGCGCAACAGGCGAGGCGTGTTGCAGGTACCCACGAGCACATGGGCGTCGGCGCTACTCACCTTGATCGCCCGCTGAAGGGGAATGCGCAGCGTGGACGGGAGCGACAGGTAGGCGTCGACAAAGGGGTGTCGACGGTTCACCGTGGTGATGACCAGCGATCCGCCAGGGCGGAGCCAGCGACGCACATTGATCATGGCCGCTCGAGCATTCTCGAGGTGCTCGACGGTGAACGACGAGAGCACGAGGTCGAAGCTTGCCGGGGGGAAGGCGTCGGCATCCGAGCAGAGATCGGCCGCCCGGAATTCGTCAAGCCACGGCAGCGGCGGGTCCGGTGCGTGGATATCAACGCCCACCAGGCGGTCGATCCGCGACCGGAATGCGACGAGGGCGCTCAAACGGCCGCAGCCAGCATCAAGCACGGATGCACCTGCTTGCGGCAGGGCAGCGTCGAGGAAGCCGTTGAGGGTCTGCAGGGTCGATGGGGCGAGGCCCAGGCGGGGCAGGAGCGCGAGGCGTCCGGAGACACCCGGCGGCGCCCCAACTCTGCGACCGAATCGTCCCGTACGAAGCATGCTGCGAGTCTAGCCCTAAGCACGGCAACGGCAGGTGAAGGGGACGATGGAGGCCGTGGATCGTCGCGGCGTTCAGTGATGAGCGTGGACCCCGGCCGGACAATCAGGTCGTGAAGGCGGCCGCGAGATAGCCCACGGTCCTGTCGGCGGGCCCGCCGGCATCTGCCGACGTCGCCTCGGCCAGGCGCGTGGCACGGGTTGCTCCGAAGGCTCGAAGTGCGGCCAGGCCCATGACCGCGGGCTCGATCCCGCACATGCCGCAGGCGAGCCCGGGCGTGCCGCCGTCAACCAGCGCTCGCTCCGCGCCGGCAAGCAGCGCTGGATCGAGGCCCAGGATCGGCGGTAACAGGTCCTTCGTGGCCCGGGCGCAGGCTCGGCTCGCCGGGTAGTGGGCCATATCCGAACTGATCACCAGGACCAGCTGCTCGCCCGCGGCTCGCCGCAAGGCGAGCAGCTCGCCGAGCCGTTGCCCCGCGGCGATCGCATCCTCGCCGGTGCCGCTCGCGACCGACAGGGGGAGGATGGCGGCCCGCCCCGCAACCGCCTGGAGGAGCGGCAGCTGGACCTCGATCGAGTGCTCGCCCAGATGCGCCACGGGGTCGACAGTGAAGGGCGGCCCGAGGTCGAGAACCGCGTCGGTGAGGGCAGCGTTGACCGCGATGTCGCCCAGCGGGCTGCGCCACACGCCGGCCCCCCAGGCCGCGACCCCATCCAGCCAGCCGGCGCCATGGTTCGTCCCGAGGAGAACGACCGTCACCGGCGTGCCGGGCCAGGTCTTCCCGACCAGGCGCCAGCCGGTCGCCGCGACGATGCCGGAGTAGATCAGCCCCGCGTGGGGAACGAGAAGCCCCACGAGCGGGCGGTCGGCCGTGCGTTCGCCCGGATCCGAGGCGCCCGCCAACCGACCCGCCTCGGCGAGGAGCTGATCGACGAGGCCTGCCAGCAGATCGGGCTCAGACGGGTAGAACGAGCCGGCCACAGCCGGGGCGCGGATGGCGGTACCCACCGATGCGGAGCCTGCCCAGCTGCTCATCGGCTCACCTCAACCGCACAGGACCCGGGTCCCGATCACGCCGGCTGGCCGGCCAAGGCCCCGACCGGCCAGCACGTGCCCGCAGCCCGGGCAGGTGCCATCCGCCGCGAGGCGAACGTGGACCTCGTAGCCGCGTCGCTCGATGAGCACCCGGTTGCATCCGGCGCAGCAGGTGTCCTCGAGGCCGAGTTCGGGGGCATTCCCGACATAGACGTGGGCGAGGCCCGCGTCGCGGCCGAGGTCAGCCACGCGCCGGAGTGTTTCGAGTGGCGTCGGCGGCACGTCGAGCAGGCGGTGGGCGGGGTGGAAGCGGCTGACGTGCCAGGGCGTCTCTGCACCCAGATTCTCGACGATCCAGCGCGCCAGCGCCCGGAGCTGACGTTGGTCGTCGTTGCGTCCGGGGATGACCAGGGTCGTCAGCTCCAGCCAGATCCCGGCCCGGCGCATGGCGACGACCGATTCGAGGACAGGTGCCAGGCGTGCGCCACACAGCTTGCGGTAGAAGGCATCGTCGAACGCCTTCAGGTCGACGTTGGCAGCGTCGAGCACGGGGGCCAGCAGGGCCACCGCCTCGGGCGTCGCATAGCCGTCCGTGATGAACAGGTTCCGAAGCCCGGCTTGGCGCCCGAGCCGGGCGGTATCGAGGGCGTACTCGAGGAAGACCGTCGGCTCGACATACGTGTAGGCGATCGATGTGGCGCCGTGGGCGATTGCCTCGTCGACCACCTGGGCGGGCGTCATCAGTCGGGTCGGAAGATCGAGTCCCAGCCGCGGGCCCTGGGCAATCTCCCAGTTCTGGCAGAAGGCACAGTGGAAAGGGCAACCGGCCGTGGCAATCGAGTAAGCCATCGATCCAGGCGCCACGTGGAAGAGCGGCTTCTTCTCGATCGGATCCAGGCCGATCGCGACAACGGCGCCGTAGACCAGGCTCACGAGCCGGCCGGCGCGGTTCTCGCGGACGCCGCAGATCCCTCGTCGACCGGGGCGGACGAGACAGCGCTGGGCACACACGCCGCAGCGGACGCTGCCGTCCGGAAGCGACTCGGCCAGAATCGTCGGGACGGGATCAATTCGAGTAGGCGTGTAGGCGCGCATCGGGTGCTCCTCGACCAAGTCTCGGCTGCCGACCCCATCGGTGGCCAGTGCCGACCGGCCTGCAAGAAGGGCGCATTTGCACTGGCCGTCCCGCCTCGCCCGCATGCAGGATCCAAGGTGGTGTGGTGCAGGTTGCTCCACGACTGCGAATTGCGACACGAACCATGACGCCAGGCATTCAAGCCCCCGGTTTCGACGGGCACGCTCAGACGCTGGCTGCGCCGCCGCCCGACGTTCCGCCGAACGTCCAGCAGGGCCTCCTGGAACTCGCTCGGAGGGCCCTCGCCGTCGCGGCGGGCGAGGCTGATCCGGCAAAGCTTGTTCGGGACCTGGACCTGCCCGGTTGTCCTGACGAACCCACTGCCGTCTTCGTCACCCTCACCGAGGACGGCGCCCTGCGTGGCTGCATCGGCACGCTGGAGCCGGACCGCCGCCTGCCCGAGGCTGTCGTGTCCGCCGCGATCAGTGCAGCCCTCGACGACCCACGCTTCCGGCCGGTCGCAGCCGGCGAGCTGCCGGCAATCCACATCGAGATCTCGGTGCTCGGTCCGTCTGTGCCCATGGTCGAGCCGAGCGCCTTCGAGCCCGGGGTCGACGGGGTCACGGTCGAACTGAGCGCGCACCGGGCGCTGCTGCTCCCGGAGGTCGCAACGGAGTTCGGCTGGGGGGCGCCCGAGATGCTCGATGCCGTCTGCCGCAAAGCCGGCCTGCCCGGCGGCGCCTGGCGCGACGCCCGAACCCGGCTGCGCACGTTCAGAACGACCAGGTTCGGCGGCCCGGCCGCCCCAACCGGCGACGCGAAGCGCGACGCTGTCGCCACCCGCGTTTGACGTTTCGGACCCCGGATGGGGGCCACAGCCGGGGCCCGTGGACCGTATCCTGACCCGGCTGATGCGACCGACCCTGAACGTCCTTGAACCCGACCTGATCGCCCGGATTCTGGATGAATCGAAGCGGGTCCTGGCGGAAACCGGGATCGAGGTCCGGGGAGCCGAGATGCGCCGGAGGCTGACCGACCACGGCCTGCCCCAGGACCCGAGTGGCCGGATCCTCTTCCCACGCGACGTGGTCGAGTGGGCGATCGAGTCCGCCCCGAGCTCCTTCGTGCTGTACGACCGCGAGGGCAATCCACACGCGGACATCGGCGGCGACCGGGTCCACTTCGTGCCGGGCTCGAGCGGCCTCAAGGTCCTGGACCATCGGACCGGCCAGGCCCGCCTGGCGAATTCGACAGACTTCGTCGAATACGTCCGGCTGGCCGATGGCCTCGCCAACATCGCCTACCTGGCGACGGCCTTCTCCACCAACGATATCGAACCCCAGGTGTCGGACGCCTGGCGGCTCTATATGTGTCTGACCGGTTCCCACAAGCCGGTCGTGTCGGGCTCGTTCACCGAGCACGGCACGATGCGGATGGTCGAGATGATGCAGCTCTTCCGGGCGGATCGAGCCGACCTCGTCGCCCGGCCGATGAGCATCTTCACGGTGACCTCCACCGGCAACTTCCGGTACAGCGAGGACTCCTGCCAGAACATCATCGACTGCGCCGAGGCCGGCATCGCGATCGAGATCGTACCGGTGACGCTGATGGGCCTGGTCGCCCCGGTCACGATCGTCGGTGCGACGGTCTTCCACACTGTTGATGTCCTCGCCGGGATCGTGATGGCCCAGGTCATTCGGGCGGGCACCCCGGTCCTGTTCGGCGGAGCACCGGCGACCTTCCACATGAAGATCGCGAGCTCGCCGATGGCCGCGATCGAGGCGCTCCGCCTGGATGCGGCGTATGTCGCCGTGGCCAAGGCCCTGGGCCTGCCGTGCCAGGCCTACATGGCCCTGTCCGACGGCAAGATCCTCGACGCCCAGGCCGGCGCCGAGACCTTCGGCAGCGCACTCATCGCGGCGCTTGCCGGAGTGAACTCCGTGTCCGGTCCGGGGATGCTCGATTTTGTGCTCGTGTTCAGCCTGGCCAAGCTGGTGTTCGACGACGAGATGTGCGGCCAGGCGCTCCAGTTCGTGCGCGACATCCACCCGATCGACGATCTGCCCGCGGCCCACTTGATCAGCCAGCTGATGGTCGACCAGCACCTG
>JBBRIM010000090.1:0-10692 GCA_038221095.1 Candidatus Limnocylindrales bacterium | reverse complement strand
AGGAGGATGTCGCGCAGCGCGACATAGATGATCCACCACCGGGCGGCGCCGAGTCGCAGTGAGACCTTGCCGAGGTTGGCTGCCATGTACGGCCGGGCGAGGTACAGGGCGACGACGAGGAGCCACAGCGCGACGAGCGCTGCCGCGATCGTTCCTTCGATGAACGCCTCGCCTGCACTGAACAGGCCGGATACCTGGTCGGGGGTCATCAATCTCCTCCTGCTTGGGTCGTGGCGACTAGTGAAGGCCGATCGGCGGGACCGCGTCCGGCCACTACTTCGACCGTGGGACAGCCGGCCAGCGCATCGCAACGGAAGCAGCGACTCGCCTCGGCAACGGCAACGGCGGGGGTGAAGCCCTGCTCCATCGCCGCGAACGAGCGTGTTCCATCAACCGGATGGACCTGGTGGGCACGATCGCGATAAGCGAGATCGAGGCGGAGAACCCGCTCGGATCGTGTCGCATAGCGGACCGTGGCGAGGATCTCGGCCTCGCCGTTGCGAGCACCGCCGAGGTGTTCGTGGATCGCACCGGCCGCCCGGCGGCCGGCGGCCACTGCATCGATGATCGTCTTCGGCCCGGATTCGACATCGCCCCCGGCGAAGACGCCGGGACGGCCCGTGGCCAGGGTCCGCGGGTCGGTCACGATCGCGGCGCTCGCCCCGAATTCGATCCCGGCACCGGCCGGCAGGATCGACGGATCAGGTTCCTCGCCGATCGCGACGAGGATGGTCTCGGCCTCGAGCTGGGCCTCGCTGCCCGGGACCGGAGCCCACACGGGCCGCCGGTCGGCGATCTCGCCGGTCGGGGCCTGGCCCACCGTCCGGATGCCGATGACAGCGCCGTCCCGGCCGAGGACTTCGCTGACGGCGGTGCCGGTCTGAATGTGGATCCCCTCGTTTCGAGCGGCCTGGACCTCCTCGGGCTGCGCCGGCATCTCGGCAGGTCCGCGCCGGTAGAGGACGGTCACCGACGCCGCGCCGGAGCGCCACGCCGAGCGAGCCGCATCCATCGCGGTGCTGCCTCCGCCGACGACGACGACCGCGCCGGTCAGGCGCGGGGCCGGCCCCAGGTTGACGTCCTTCAGGAAGCGGGTTGCGGGGATGACGCCCTTGAGTGCGTCGCCGGCCACGCCCAGCGGCCGGCTCCTCGGGGCGCCCGTGGCCAGGAAGATCGCGTGGTAGTCCTTCTCGAGATCAGCCAGGGTGTAGTCCCGGCCCATTACCGAGTCGAGCCGGAGTTCAACGCCGAGGGCGAGGATTCGGGCGATCTCGGCCTGGAGGGTCTCACGCGGCAGTCGGTAGGCGGGGATGCCGATCGCCATCATTCCGCCCGGGACCGGCATGGCCTCGAAGACCGTGACCCGATAACCGAGGCGGGCGAGGTAGTAGGCGGCCGACATGCCGGCCGGACCGCCGCCCACGATCGCCACGCGCTCAGTGCGCTGCTTCGAGGGCGGGCTGACCGGGGGCAAGCTGCCATGTTCGACAGCGAACCGCTTCAGGCCGCGGATCGCGATCGGCTCGTCGAGCTCCCCACGGCGACAGGCGACCTCACAGGGTGCCGTGCAGATCCAGCCGCAGACCGACGGAAACGGGTTGACTTCAGCGGCGACGGCATAGGCGTCGTCGTAGCGTCCGGCTGCGACCAGTCCGACATACCTGCCGGCATCCGTGCCGGCCGGGCAGGCCGCCTGGCAGGGTGCATCTTCCGAACCGTGGACGACCGGTTTGCTGCCGCCCGGTCCCGTCCGGTGGCTGCCGGTCCGCCAGCTCATGATCTCGCCGAAGGGCGAGACCTTGGTCGGTTTGAGGGCTTCGCGAGTGAGCGCCGAAAGCGGGATCCAGGTGCTCGGGCCGGCGACTTCGACGGGCCGCTGGATCGGTCCCTGGCGGGCGGCCAGTGGGGCCTCACCGGCCACGGCCGAGAGGGTCATGACGTCGACCGGGCATTCCCGGATACAGATCGAGCAGCCGACGCATTCGCCGACCTGGGTGGGGTGCTCCATCATCCACGGGATTGGACCCTCGCCGGGACCGGCCTCCACTCCCGGCGCCTGGGGCCGGGACATGTCGAGCGCCTCGACCGGGCACACGTCCATGCAGATCCCGCAGTTGATGCAGTTCCCGTGATCGATGTCGATCCGATAGCCCATGATCGCCTCCACTACAGTGCGGTTCAGGGTGGACGATCGACGAGGCCCCGGCCCCGTGCCGTTCCGTCCCTTAGCGCGGGCCATTCGGCCCCCTCACGGGTGGTCTCAGTGCCCGGTTGTGCCCCGTTTCCCGGGCTGCCGCTGGCCCTGCTCCAGTGTGACAAGTAGAAGATCGACCCGAAAGCCGGAATCGCGGGCCGCTCGAGACAGTTGCCTGATCCGGGCGGGGCGGCGCGCGCCGGCCGCCGATGCCACGACCGCGATCCACAGGTCCCAGGCCTCGCGCTCGATGTACTCGTGGCCATCCCAGGTGTTGAGCCGGAGCGCCCGGCGGATGCCCGGGTCGGTGAGCCAGCTGCGGACCGCTGCCGGGTCGAGGGCGATGGATCCGGGAGCAGCGTGGGCCAGGGCCCGGCTGACCCCGACGGCCCGATCGAGGTCGGGTTCGGGCAGGCCTGCCCCGGCCAGCGCGGCGCGGGTCAGGCCGGCCAGTCGCAGGCCGTCGAAATCGAGTCCGCGCAATGCGCCGGCGGCCGCGGCGATCCGGGCCGGGCCGTTGGTGCCGACCGCCAGGGCTGCGGCCAGGGTGGCCCGGACCCGGTCGTGCTCCGGTTCGAGGACCAGGTCGGCCAGCGCGTCGGCCAGGCTCGGGACCGCCTGGCCACCCAGCCGCCCGGCCAGGCTGGACCAGGGTGCGCCTGGCTCGTCCACCACCTCGCGCAGGTCGACATACACGCGGCAGGCATAGGCGCCGAGTTCCAGCGCAAACCCGTGCTCCACGATCTCAGTGGTCGAGCGGAGCTCCTCGAGGCCGGTGATCGCGTCCCGCAGGAGGAGCCAGCGGCCGGGTCCGGCGGTCAGCCCCAGGCCGATCCCGATCGACGTTCGGACCGGCTGCTTCTCACCGGCGCCGTCGCGTTCGGCCCAGGTGCACGACTGCCGGATGCGCCCGCTCGTGTGGGCATAGCGGTTGTGGAAGAGCACGAGCGAGCGCTCACCGGCCGGTCCCCGGTTCGAGTAGGCAAAGACGTCCTCGTTGACCTGCTCCGGGCCGGTCTCGCAGTCGTACAGCCGGAAGCCATCCGAGCCGGCGAATTCCGCCCGACGGTGGAGGAGTGGGAAGATCGTGTGCTCATGGTGGGCGAGGAGACCCGCGTCGACCGCCTCGTCGAGTCGGGCCCGCCGGAACTCCATCCCGTACTGCTCGCGGAAGCCTTCGACCTGGCCGTGGCCGAGGAGGGGCAGCCCGGGCATCGTGGCCAGCATGGCTGCCACACCGAAGTACTTGTCGCCCGTCCCGAATTGCTCGACGGCGGTCTTCTCGTCCGGGTTGCTCATGAAGTTGACGAAGCGGCCGAGGATCGCCGGATCAAACTCGAGGGTGTTGCGCATGACCAGTCGGTACTCGGCGTTCTGTTCGTCGCGCAGCATGTTCATGAAGGCGCTGTTGTAGACCCGGTGCATCCCGAGGGTGCGCACGAAGTAGCCCTCGAGCAGCCAGAAGGCCTCGGCCAGCAGGAGCGTGCCCGGCGCCTCGACGGCCACCCGGTCGACCACCTCGCGCCAGAACTCGTCGGGCATCAGCTGCTCGAACGCCCGCCGGCTCATGCCCCGCCCGGCTCGGGAGGGGATCGCCCCGCCGGCGCCCGGCTCGGGGAACCACAGTCGCTCGATGTGACGCTTGGCCAGGACCATCGCGGCGTCGAAGCGAATCACCGGGAACTGACGGGCGACCCCGATGATCGTCCGGATCACGGCCTCCCGGACTGCCTCCTGTGAGTAGTCGAGTTGGGCCGTGTCGTTCCAGGGGAAGGCCGTCCCATCGTTGCCGTGGTAGACGTAGCTGACCGCACCAGTCGCCCGGTCGAGGCGCTGGAAGACGACCGCGGCGTCGGTCGCCTCGTAGTAGTGGTCTTCGATCCGGATCCCGACCCGCTGGTCGTCGGACAGGTCGGGGCCGTTGAAGGTGTAGGCCGGGAAGGGCGAGTCGGCCAGGGCCAGGAACCGTTCGGGGTGCTCGATCACCCAGCGCGAGTCGATCCCCATGTGGTTGGGGACCATGTCGCTGGCCAGGCGAATACCGTGCCGGGCGGCTCTCGCCCGCAGATCGTCGAGGGCGGCCGGTCCGCCGAGGTCGGCCGCGATCACGTAGTCGTCCAGCGAGTAGGCCGAAGCGACCGCGTCGGGCTGGCCGCGGAGCTGCTTGATCCGGGCCGAGGCGCGGCTGCGCTCCCACAGGCCGATCAGCCACAGGCCGGTGATCCCGCGCCGGGCAAGCGTGGCGAGCTCCTCGTCGGGGATCGCGTCGAGGGTCCGAATGTCGCGCCCGGTCCGCCGCGAGAGCTGGTCCAGCCAGACGTAGGTGCTCTTGGCAACGAGGATCAACCTGGGCATCCACTCGGTGTCCAGGCTGAACTGCTCCGGCTCGGCGACCTCGGCGCCATAGGTGTAGACCTCGGCCGGCCCACCGGCACCGGCGTCCGGCTGAGCCGTCAGCCAGGCCAGCTCAGCGGCGTGGTGCTCCTCGGCCAGCACATCGAGGGCAATCAACAGGCGCTCGAACAGGTCGCCCAGGAGGGGCCCGAAGCGCTCGCCCCAGGCAGTCCGAATGTAGCGGAGCTGGTCGGCCAGTGATCCCGGCGCGGCCTCAGCCGGCTCGCGCAGCAGGTCGATCAACGAGCGGGCATCGCCGGGGAATGCCGGGCGCTGGTCGAGAGCGGCTTCGAATGCCGCCCGCACCCTGGGTGCGGCCGCTGCCCGCCGGCGCAGCGGCCGGAGATCGACGAGTTCGCCGAACGGGGCCACGGCTGGGTTGTCGGAGAGCACCCCGAGGAGCAGCAACTGGGCAAGGGCGATCTCGGGATCGGGCGCCTCGGGTTCCTCGAGGTGGCGCGGGAACTCGAGCGGGAAGGCGGCCACGGTGGCGTCGAGGCCGCCGGGATCCACCTCGTCCCCCAACCGATCGACGGCCGCCTGGAGCGCGTCCGGGTCGCTTGTCTGGCGGTAGCGGTCGATCAACCGGCCGAGAATCGCGACGAGGATGCCGGCTGCCTGGAGTTCACCGGGTGTGACCGGCCGATCGAGCACCTCGGTCGGGCTGAGTTCGGACGGCGCGCCGGCAGCCCTGCCCCGCTGTCCGGCCAGACGGGCCGCGATCGTGCGAGCCGTGGCCAGGTTCGGCTCGAGGGTCAGGTCGGCCAGGCCGTACCGCTCGCGGGCGAGCCGGGCGAGCCGGAAATCCCGGTCGGTTGGGCGTCGCCCGGCCACTTCAGCGGCCGGCGCCAACCGGCGCCGGGGCGCCGGTTTCCGGGTCGACCGCCGCGGCGCGCTCGGCCTGGGCGTGCTCGATGGCCCGGCGCAGGAGCTCCAGCCCCGACGGATCGAATTCGTACTTCCAGGCCCTGACCCGCTCGGGCCGGCTGAAGCGCTCGTCGAGCCCGAGCGCGATCGCCTCGCGCGACAGGAGAATCAGGTCGGCGACGTCGTCGATCTCCTTGAGGCCCGTTTCCGATTCGATCACGGCACTGACGATCTCGACGCCGGTCGCACCGGCCAGGGCGAGCGTCTCGGCGATGTTGCCCGTCCCCGTCTCGGAGGCGCATACGAGCCCGACCCGCGCGCCGGGAGGGAGTGCCCCGATCTCGTGGACCAACTCCATGTAGCCCGGTCCGACGATCATCGCGATGACCGGGATGCCCAGCCCGACGGCGTACGCCTGCGCCTCATCGGCGTGGAACGGGGTGGTGGCGATCAGGTCGTAATGGAAGCGCTCGATCCGCTCGGGGATCTCGTGGAGGATGGCCGCATCCGCCTCGATCGTGCCGGGGAACGCCTCGACGATCCGGGCGGCGTCGTAGACCGCATCGGCGTTGGTGCACTCGGCGAATAGCACCCGGACGAGTGGCCCGGGCCGTTTGCGTTCGGCCGCCGCGGCGAACGTGGCTGAGGCAACCTCGTCGGCCGTGAACCCGGCCGCGCTCGCCCGGCGGAGCATCTCGGCCACGATCCCGGCGAGCGCCTCCTGACCGCGGCGCTGTGGGGGCCGATCGGCGACATGCGTCCCGGCACCATGCCGGCTGGTGACATAGCCTGCGTCGGCCAGGCGCCGGTAGACCGCCCGGATCGTGTTCGGGTTGACCCGCAGGGCTGCCCCAAGCTCGCGGACCGGGGCGAGCCGGGCCCCGGGCAGGAGCCGACCTGAGTCGATCTGGTAGGCGATCTGCCAGAAGATCTGGGTGCTGATCGGGACGTCGGAGTCGCGTTCGACGTCGAGCTCCCGGCGGGCGGTTGACATAGCTGGATGGTCCAAGGTATATTTGGCCTAGACCACTATACCAACGGTCTCGCGCAACAACGTGCCCGACCCGCTATCGAGAACCATCATGGCACTCATCGTCAGCTTGTTCCTCATCTTCACTGCCATCCTCGCACTGTTGGCTGGTGCCGCGCAGGCCTGGGGCGTCGACTCGCGCGAGGACTCGCGCACTTCGTACCCGCCGCACGTCGGTCTGCTCTAGACGCACCGAGGGCCTTCGCCCACGAGAGGCGCCAGGGCGGACTCAGATCGGGGTTGCCGCCGCGAGCTCATCGGCCGACCGATCGCCGGCCGTCACGACCGCATTCCGGATCGTGACGGTTCGCCGTTCGCCGATCCCCAGCTCAACCGGCCAGACGAACGCAAGCGCGCTGCCCTGGTAGACCCGCTCGAAACCGTACTCCGAGTTCGAGATCGTCTCGATCGGCGCCCACAAGGCCGTGGCTGCGGGTGCAACTGCTGAGACGAGCTCGATTCCCACGTGGTCGTTGCCGCTCGAGATCGACGAGATGGCCGTCCGCTGCCCGGTCGAGTCGTGGGCCAGTCGATCATCGCCGAGCCGGTACCAGGCTGCCGGATTCGCCCCGCCGCCGAGCATTGTCAACGACCATTCGACGGCCAGGTCGAAGCGGACCGGTCCGTCTGATTGGTTCTGGACGGTCACCCCGAGGTCCAGGGTCGGCCGGCGCCGGTCACCCCCGATCGTGAACTCCTTCTCCACCCGGACGACATCGACAGTGGGGCCAGGCGCCGCCCCTCGGGCGACGACCACCCGGCCCGGCTCGAGGCTGAGCACCTCGTACGCTCCGCCGACGGTGTCGCCAAGTTCGGTGGCACTCCCGTCGGCGAAGGCCTCCGGGCTGGTTCCCGGCGCAAGGAGATGGACGAGGCCCGAGCGCCGCTCGTAGGCGTCGTAGTGGAGACGCCGGCCGAGACCAGGCTCGCGACTGCGGACCACGTCGTGGATCGTGACGGCCGCGTGGGCGGCCTCGGACCCCGGCCCCTCCGAACTCGCTTCCGCCGTGAGCGCCTCGGCGGCGAGCAACTGAGCGTGGTAGGCCTCGGGGCGACGGCGCATTACCGCGGTCAAGGCGTGGCGAACGGCCCGGACGTCCCAGGTCCCGATGCCGCCACCCTCGGCCGGGTCGATCACCACGACCTGCCCGGGCGTGCTGACCATGATCTCGTCGATCCCATCGAGATCGGTGTCGACGAGGGCCGTCCGATCGCGCTCGACTCCCGACTGCCTGGCCACGAGGTCGGCCAGGTCGGCGGCGGCGATCAGGTGCTCGTGGGTGGCCAGGCGCATGTGCGAGATGTAGATCCCGCCGAACACGCCGTGCCAGTAGCAGTCGTTGGACTGGCCCTGGTGAAGGTGCTCACGAGCAAGGTCCACGGCCGGACCGGCGGGCATCGCCGCCACGTCCGCGGATGCCCGGAGCATGCCCTTGTGGAGGTCGTTGACCTCCCGGTACTTGACCTGGAAGTTGCGCCAGAACCCGCCGCGCAACCAGCGCGCCCAGGGCGCACCCTCGGCCTGGGCCGCCTTGACCGCTGCGTCGTAGGCCAGACCCTGATCGGCCGGCAAGGCCCATTCCCCCATCTCGAAGTAGGACGAGGTCGGGATGTAGATCCGCCCGATCGGTCCATGCCGCTCGAGCCAATCGGTGGGCGTGACGGTCTCGATCGTCGGTTCGGTCTCGACCGCCGACAGGAATCGTTCCATCCAGCCGTTGCTGCCCCAGCAGTAGTCGTAGGTATCGGGCCAGGCGCCGAACTTCTCCCCGTCGTCGCCCATGAACGCGAGCCGTTCGCCGGCGGGTGTGGCGTTGGCCACGAGGTAATCGATCACCTCCTCGACCCGGCCGAAGGGCATCCCGTAGCGAAGCTGCTTGTCCGACCCGAAGACCCGCACCAGGCGGCCCTGGTCCTCGGTCGTATACGGCCCCCACAGGGCGGCGCCGTCGAGCGAGGCCGCCTTGAAATGGGCGTCGTCCAGGATCGTCCAGTGGTAGCCCGCGTCGACCAGCGACGTCGGCAGGTCGGGCTCCCAGACCCGCTCCGCGAGCCACGCCCCGGTCGGCCGCCGGCCGCCGATCCGCTCGACCTCGGAGGCCATCCGGACCATCTGGGCGATCCGGTCGCGCTCGGGCAGGACCGCCAGCACCGGTTCGTAGTAGCCGCCACCCAGCAGCTCGACCTGGTCGCGCCTGACGACCTCGGCCAGGCGGTCCACGAAATCGGGTCGCTCGGCCCGGATCCAGTCGAGCAGGGGGCCCGTGTAGTGGAGTCCGAAGCGGATGCCCGGATGTCGCTCGATCGCCTCGAGCATGGGCAGGTAGGCCCGTTCGTAGGCCTCGGCGATGACCCAGCCGAAGTTGCCGACCGGCTGATGATTGTGGAGGACCACCGCCAGGGAGATCCGATTGCCCACCGTTGCCAGTCCTCCTTGCCAGAGCGTCAGCGCCTGGTCACGCCCCCGATGCCGGGGAGTGGAGCGGCCCGTTGACGCCGCCCGGTCCACCTGCTAGCGTGCACTAAACCGGTTTGCTAAATCGGTTTGCATGATACACACTTGCAGCCAACAGTGACGTGGATGTTGACTGGATCGACCGGTCTCAGTCGGGTGATCAAGGCACGATGACCAGGGGACGAACCAACCGGATCCGAATCGCAGATGTCGCCGAAGCCGCCGGCGTGAGCAAGACCTCGGTTTCGTTCGCGTTCAACAACCCGGACCGGCTGGCCGACGACACGGCCATCCGAATCCGCGACATCGCCCAGCGGCTCGGCTACCGCCCGGACCCGGTCGCCCGGATGCTCAGCCAGGGTCGGACCGGCGCGATCGGGATCCTGACCCCCCAGCCCCTCTCGGTCGTCTTTTCCAATCCCTTCTTCGGTGCACTGTGCGAGGGGGTTGGACTGGCCGCCGACGAGTCCGGGTTCGGGGTCTACCTGATCTCGCCCCTCCACGGATCCCTGGCCCGGGCAGTCGGACGAGCCAGCGTCGACGGCTTCGTCGCGATCGGCCTGGCCGGCGACCATCCCGAGATCGAGCAGGTCCGCCAGTCGGGGCTGCCGATCGTGTTTGTCGACTCGGCTGCCGGACCGGACGATGCCTCGATCGACGTGGATGACCGGGCCGGCGCGCTGGCCGCGGCGGAACACCTGGTCGGCCTCGGTCACCGGGAATTCCTCGTCCTGGCGATGGAGCCGGCGATGCGCCTAGAACACCCCGACCCGGAGGGGGTCATCGGCCAGCGCCTGGCGGGCTACCGCCAGGGACTCGCCGCGGCCGGGATCCAGTTGCCGAACGATCGGATCGTGAGCGGCCCGTCCACCGTTGCCGGCGGATCAGAGGCATTTCGGCGGGCCTGGGGCGAGGGGCTGCGGCCAACGGCCGTGCTGGCCATGAGCGATGCCATCGCCTTTGGCGTCCTGCGCGCCGCCGATGACCTGGGGATCAACGTACCAGGCGCGCTCAGCGTGGTCGGTTTCGATGACGTCGACATGGCCGCGTTCGTCAATCCCCCCTTGACCACCATCCACCAACCCGTCCGCCGCAAAGGGGAGGAGGCCGTCCGGCTCCTGCTCAGCGTCATCGAGCTCCGGGCAACCGGATCCGAGCATCGCCATCTCCATACCCATCTCGTCAGCAGGGCGTCGACCGGACCGGTGCCCCGAGCAACCAGGGAGGTGAACGGGGCCGACACCGTCACCGTTTGATCGTCGGCGCACTGCCCCGCCGGCACGGCGACGTCCGCCACGGAATTCCGTGCGCGGACCGCGGGTGCCCGGCACTCGGGCCGGTCCAGCCGGCCACCGGGTCACGTGAGCCCGGCTACGACACAGGAGGAGAGAAGTAACGATGAACGTGAAGCTTCGGCTGGCGACGATCGTCGCAGCCACCGCCGTGCTGGCCTCGGCCTGTACGAGCGGCGCAACAACCGCCCCCGGTTCGGCGGCCCCAGGCGGGGCCCTGACCGGAACCATCACCGTCTGGGAAGCCTACGGCGCGAGCGGGAACGCCGAGAAGGACGCCTTCACCAAGATCGTCGCCCAGGTCATGGCGGCCAATCCTGGCCTGAAGGTCACCGTCACGGACGTACCGTTCGCCAACCTCTTCACGACGTTCGAGACGCAGGCGGCGACCGGTGGCGGACCCGACCTGTATATCGCGCCAAACGACAAGCTGCCGACCCAGGCGCGCGCCAAGTTGCTC
>JBBRIM010000089.1:0-10728 GCA_038221095.1 Candidatus Limnocylindrales bacterium | reverse complement strand
GCAAGCTCGCGATCGATGGAGTGGCCGAGGGTCACGCCCAGGAGGGTCAGCTCGGCCGCCTCGCGCGGTTCGAGGACGTGCAGGCCAACCCCGCTCGCCCGGGCAACCTCGTAGACCGCCGCGGCAGCGTCACCGGCTCGGCGCATCGGCTCGGTCCCGACGAAGGCAATCTGCCGGGCACCGAGTCGCTGGGCCGTCTCGGCGTAGCGAACCAGGGCGGCCACGAGTTCGCCCCGCTTGGCCGGGCCGAGTGCCCCGGCCGAGTCGACCCGGTCACCCAGACCCAGGAAGACCGACTCGTCGACCAGCGGTTCGAGCCGATGACCGGTCACGACTGCGACGAGCAGGTGAACGGAGTTGGCCCCGACATCGACCGAGGCAGCCACGACGGCGCCCGCCGCGAGGACGGGCGGTTGGACTGCGGGCTGGATTAGCGGCTGGGCCGGCGGTTCGACCGGTTCGGCGGTCAAGGGGTCCGCCGGCTCAGGCGTCGGACTGGCCGGAACCGCCATCCTCGGGTTGAAGAGACCTCCGCGTTCGCGGCCCGGCCGTCGGCCTGGACGGGCCGGATGCGGGTGGGCTGACTGCCCCAGGCTGCGGCGTGGCGACCGGGCGGGCGGCGCGCGCCCGGGGCTTCACGGGGACTGCAGCCGCTGCCGCCCTGGTCACCGGCCGCTTGACAGGAGCTCGCCGGGTTGGGGCGGACGGCGGGCCGGTTCGCCGCGCTACCGCGCGCTTCGGGGCGGGCGCAGGAATGGCGGCCGCTGCGGCGATCGGGGCCGCGGGCTGCTCCGAGCCGTCGGTCGCCGAGCCTGCGCCGCGGGCCTGCTCCCTTGCATCTGCGGCAATCATTTCGGACAGCTCGGTCAGCAGCGCGGCGGTCCTGCCTGCCCGGGCGGTTGCGGCATCGAGCTGGGCCTGCCGTCGGGCGATCTCGTCACCGCTCGCCGCGATCAGCTGGCGCCGGCGTTTCGACTCGTCCGCCCGTGCCTTGGCCAGCTCCGTGCCAAGACGGCCGAGGAGCGCCCAGGCACGTTCGAATGCCCTGGTCGCGGCCCGTTTCGAAGGCCGCCCTTGCCGTGCTGTGGACTTCGCCATCGCGTCTCGTCTCCTTGATTGCGGGCACTCAAGCGTCGGCGTTCGCCGGCTCAGGATCGATGTGGACGCCGGGTCTGGAAGAGCAGGCTGGGTTCACCCGTCGCGACCGATCGGCGGCGGATCTCCAGTCTGCCACCACTGAGCAGGATCTCGTTGAAGCTCGCATCACGCCGGCCGTCGTTCACGAGCGCCCCGGCACTGGCCACGACCATTTTGTGGTGCCCATCGGAAACGAGCCAGGCGTGGGCGCGGTGAATATGGCCGTGGAGGACCAGGTCCACCTTGAGCTCGAGCAGCAGGGCGAGCAGATCGCCGGCCCGTCCGGCCAGGTCACCGTCGCGCAGCTTGCGGCCGGGGACCGGTAGCAGGCCATGATGCAGGGCAAAGATGCGCACGGCTCCGGCTGGTGACCGGCGCAGCCGACGGGCGGCCCGTTCGAGCTCATCGGGTCGCAAGCGGGGCGTGGAATTGACCGCGACCAGCTGGATCCGGGGTTCCGCGTGGCGGGCATCCAGCCGGCCGAATCGGCTCGAGAAGCGGGTCTCAGGCTGGGCATCCCGGCCCTGCCAGTGGACAATCGGAGGGTCGTCGAAGCCGAAGCCGAGGGCGGGCTCCAGGGCCAGGAAGAAATCGAGGTCCGAGTCGGCCGGCAAGGGTCGAGCTTCGCCGGGCGGGCCGATCGACGGAACAAGGTCGCGATTGCCCGGCAGGACCACCCGGGGCACCGAGCCGAACCGTTCGAGCTCGGCGGCGACGGCGTCGAGTTGATCGGGCCGGCCATCAGCGCTCAGGTCACCGGTGACGACGACGAGGTCGGGAGCGCACTCGATCGCCCGGTCCACGAGCCGGGCCAGGGCTGCTCGCAACTCCGGGCTGCCATCGAAGTGGAAGTCCGAGAGATGGACGATCCGGCGGGACGTCACCGGTGCACCCCGCTCGGGCCCGTGCGCAGAGCCAGGAGCGCGTCGAGGGCGGGGGCTAGGGATACCTGGACCGTTCCTGGGGCTCCACGGGCATCGATCCGGCTGAAGTTGTAGCGCTCCGCATAGCGTGCGAGGCATTCGTGGAGCCGATCCTGGAACAGGCGGAAGCTCTCGAGGGCGTCCTTCGAGAGGCCCAGGTCCATGCCCGCCTCGTAGCGATCCAGGGCCTGGTTCCCCTGGCGGGCCAATGCCGTGACGGCGTCCACCTCGAGCAGAAACGTCACGTCGGGCGGCGGCGCAAACGCAAACAGGCGGTCGAGCCATTCGGGATCGACGGCGCGGGTCTCGGCCCGGGCCATCGGTGTATACACGTAGCGGTCGGCCAGCACGACCAGCCCGGCCCGCAGGGCCGGCATGATCACCTGTTCGATCCGTTCGGCCAGATCGGCCGCGTAGAGCAGGACGGTCTCGACCGGGTCCATCCTGCGGTCGTGCCTGGCGGCCCGGATGGGTTCGGCGGCCAGGACCGATGTAGCCAGGCTGGTCCGGGTCACGCCCCGGCCGTCGTAGCGCAGGTGCTGCTCGAGCAGGCGAATGTGGGTGGAGCGCCCCGAGCGATCCGTTCCTTCGAGGACGACCAGCACGCCAGGCAGTCCGTGCCTGCCCGGCCCGGCGACTGGGGCCTTCACGCCAGACTGGGGCCGAGTCGCGAGCATCATCGCAGCCCTCCGGAGCCCACGGGCTCAACCATGGGCCGGACCGCGTCACGCGCCATCCGGGCCGTGGCAATGGGGTCCTCGCGGACATCGAGTACGACCAGCCCGGTTGGCCACGGCGTCCCAAGGCCGCCGCGCACGCGCTCCGCAAGGGTGTCGAACGCGCCAAGCAGGCGTTCGACGAAGTCGCCGTAGGCGGCTCCCACCGCGGCCGAGCGGACTGAGGGCGCCCGGCTTGCAAGGGCTCGCTCAACCGCGGGCCCGGCGTCGCCCCGGTGATACAGGACGAGGTCCGGCGCCGGCAGCGTGCGGTGGAGGTCGCCCGACCAATCGAGATCAAGTCCGCGGGCCACCTCCCGGGCAATCGCCGTCCAGGCATAGCGATCGGCCAGGACGACGTCGCCCGCGGCCAGCCGTCGGGCCACCCGACTGCCGATTCGGCGCTGGGCATCGGCGGCCGCCAGTAGCGCCGCCACGCGCGGGGTCAGGGTGGTCCTCGAGCGCGGATCCGCTGCTGCCCGGCCGACCAGCACGGAGGGTTCCCAGGCGATCGAGCGGACCCGCCTGCCACGCCGCTCCAGCCAGCGGGCGAGGCCATCGAGTGTGGCCGATTTGCCTGACCCGTCGAGCCCCTCTGCGACGATCAGCAGGCCCCGCCGGGGCGGTTGGTCCGGCGGCAAGGCCGGCTTGGAGGGCATGGTCCGATCATACGACCCGGTCCTCCATGGCCACTGTTAACAAAGCGACAACCGAGCGTTGACGGCTCACGCACACGCTCAGCACGTCACGAACGTGCCCGGGCGCCCATGCCGCGGCGCCGCATTGAGGAGGAACTCAAGTTGACCATCGGGAATCGACGCCTTGGCGCGCTCGCCATTGCAGCCACACTGGCGCTCGCCGCCTGCTCCGGCTCGACCGCCACTGCCAGCCCGGCCGCCAGCTCAGGCCCAGCCGCCAGCGGTGGACCGACCTGCGTCGGCGGAACGATCACGGCGGTCGGCTCGACCGCGCTCCAGCCCCTCGTTGACGCGGCCGGCAAGGCCTACGTCGCGGCCTGCCCCAGCGCGACGATCACCGTCAACGGCGGCGGCTCCGGAACCGGCCTGACCCAGGTCTCGCAGGGCGCGGCCAACATCGGCAACTCGGACGTCACGGCCGAGTCGAAACTGGCCACGCCTGATGCCGCTGCGCTGGTTGACCATCAGATCGCCAAACAGGGCTGGATCGTGGTGGCCAACCTGGGCGTGACCGGGATCACCAACCTGACCACCGCCCAGGAGAAGTCGATCTGGACCGGCGCGGTCACCAACTGGAAGGATGTCGGCGGACCCGACCTGCCGATCGTGCTGATCCTGCGACCCACGAGCTCGGGCACCCGGGCAACGTTCAAGAAGGTGGTGCTCGGCGGCGCGAGCGAGGCCAACGGTCAGGCGCTCACCGAGGACTCCAACGGCGCCGTCACGACGGCCATCACCAAGACACCCGGCAGCACGAGCGTGATCGGATTCGCCTACTACCAGCAGAACAAGGCCAAGCTGGTCGCGTTCCAGCTCGACGGAGTGGAGGCGAGCGTGGCCAACATGGCCAACGGCACGTACGTCCTCAGCGCGATCGGCCACATGTACACGAAGGGCGCGCCGACTGGCCTGACCGGGGCGTTCCTCGATTACATGCTGAGCGATGCGGTCCAGAAGAGCCTGATCCCGTCGCTGTTCTACGCTCCGATCAAGCCCTAGCCGCCGGGCGGGAGTGTCCGCAACCGGCAACCTCGCCGAGGTCCGGCAGCCGCGGGCGCCGGACCTCGGTTTGTATGCTTGGATCCAGTCACGAATCGTGGTAACCAGCCTCTCGTGGAGCGTCCTGGGATGACTCAATTGAACGGAGTGGCCTGACATGGCGGTCGTTCCGGCGACTCCCGGCCTTGGCGGGCTGCGCGCCCGGCCGGCGCTCCGGGATCGGATCGACCTGCCCCGGCGGGTCGTCTTCCTGGCGGCGGCCTCGATGGTCGGGATCGTCTTCGTCCTGCTCGGCTTCATCGCCTGGCAGGGCGTCCAGCTCTTCGTCCAGAACGGACAGTCGATCGGGGCCGTCCTGAGCACGACCTGGTCGCCGGACGACAGTCCGGTCAGCTACGGCATCCTGCCCTTCGTTGCCGGGACGATTGGCGTGACCGGGGTCGCGATCCTGATCTCGGCGCCACTGTCGATCGGCCTGGCCCTGTTCCTGTCGGAGGTCGCCCCGGGCTGGGCCCGGGCCGTGGTCCAACCGGCCCTCGAAATCTTCGTGGGGATCCCGAGCGTGGTGTGGGGCTGGCTGGGGATCACGATCCTCGTGCCGTTCTTGCAGGGCAACCTCCGCGGCCTCGGCTTCACCCTCGGCTTCAGCTGGTTCGCCGGCTCCCTGGTCCTGTCGATCATGATCCTGCCCACGATCACCACGATCACCTACGACGCCTTCCGGGCCGTCCCCCAGGAACTCCGGACGGGCTCGCTGGCGCTGGGTACGACGCGCTGGCAGACAATCCGGCACATCCTCCTGCCGGCCGCCCGGGCCGGTACCCTGACCGCCATCGTGCTGGGCATGACCCGGGCAGCCGGCGAGGCACTGGCGGTCCAGATGGTGATCGGCAACCGGCCAACGATGCCAACCAGCCTGACCCAGCCGATGACCACCCTAACCAGCCAGATCACCCTGGACATGGGCAACACGGTCTTCGGGGAACCGGCCAACAATGCCCTGTGGACGATGGCCCTCGTCCTCCTCGCGATCTCGGTGATCTTCGTCCTGCTGATCCGGACGCTGAACCGAGGGGGAGGTCGGCCATGACGGCGCTGGGCGGCTCACCAGCCGGCATCCGCCGCGGATCGCGCCGATCGATCATCGCCGATCGGGCCGCAACAGCCGTGCTGTGGGGACTGGGCGGCTTCGTCATGCTCCTGCTCGGCGCGATCATCCTGCACTTCGTGATCGCCTCGATCGGGGTGATGTCGCTTACCTTCATCTTCGGCGACCCGAGCGATACGGCCCTCGGCGGGGTTGGGCCGCTGCTCTGGAACTCGGTCTACATGCTCGTCCTGGCAATGTTGATCGCCGTACCCCTGGGCGTCCTCGCCGGGATCTACATGGCCGAGTACGCCGGCCAGAACAAGATCACGGACACGATCCGGTTCGCCGAGGAGGCAATCAGTTCGGTGCCCTCGATCGTGGTCGGCCTGTTTGGCCTGATCGCCTTTGTCAACCTGACCCACTGGGGCTTCACCGCCCTCGGTGGCGCGCTTGCCCTGACCCTGTTCAACCTGCCCCTGATGGCCCGCCTGAGCGAGCAGGCCCTGCGGGCCGTGCCGGCGGACGAGCGCAGCGGCAGCCTGGCCCTGGGGGCCACGAAGTGGCAGACGATCCGGCACGTCGTGCTGCCCCTGGCGATCCCGGGAATCGTCACGGGAATCATCCTGACCGCCGGGCGGGTCTTCGGAGAGGCGGCGGCCCTGTTGTTCACGGCCGGGCTGTCGACGCCGACCGGCTACAACTTCGGCAACCTCGACATCTTCGACCCCAAGTCCCCCTGGAGCCCGTTCCGGCCCGCAACCACCCTGTCCGTCTACATCTGGAAGACCAACTCGGAGGGCCTGGGCAGCTACATCCAGCAGATCGGCGACGGCGCGTCGGCCCTCCTCCTGGCCACCGTCCTGTTGTTCAACCTGGGCGCTCGTTTCCTCGGCCGGATCCTGACCCGCCGCCTGACCGCGGCATGAGCAGCGGAGATGAGATGACCACGACCACCCGGCTCGAGGCGCCGACCGGCAGCATGATCGACCCGACCGTTCTGCTGCCGAGTGCCGCCGGGTCGAACGCCGATCCAGGGGCCACAATCGGCCCCGGAATGACGCCCAAGATCGGAGCAGAGTCGGTCAGCGTTTACTACGGCGCCAAGCTCGCCGTGAGCAACGTGAGCCTGACCGTACCCGAGCGCTCGATCCTGGCCCTGATCGGCCCCTCAGGAAGCGGCAAGAGCACGTTCCTGCGCTGCTTCAACCGGATGAACGACCTGATCCCGGGCGCCCGGGTGACCGGCCAGGTTCGCCTCGACGGCGAGGGCCTGATGGACCCGGACGTGAGCGTGGTCGAGCTGCGCCGAAGGGTGGGGATGGTCTTCCAGCGGCCGAACCCGTTCCCGATGTCAATCTACGACAACGTGGCCTACGGTCCCCGCCGACGGGGGGCATCCGACAAGGCAGCCATGGACGTGCTGGTCGAGAAGAGCCTGACCCGGGCGGCCCTCTGGAACGAGGTCAAGGACGACCTGCGCAAGTCTGGCCTGTCCCTGTCGGGCGGGCAGCAGCAGCGGCTATGCATCGCCCGCGTCCTGGCCACCGAGCCCGAGGTGATCCTGATGGACGAGCCGGCCTCGGCCCTCGATCCGGTCTCGACCCTGCGGATCGAGGAGTTGATGCGCGAGCTGCGTGAGTCATACACGATCATCATCGTGACCCACAACATGCAGCAGGCTGCCCGGGTCAGCGACCGGACCGCGTTCTTCAATATGGGCGAGGATCGGGCGGGCTATCTTGTGGAACTTGACGACACCCGCACGATCTTCACGAATCCCAAGAACCAGATGACCGAGGACTACGTGTCCGGACGGTTTGGATGAACCCCGAGGAGACGACGATGGCCGGTCAGATCGACGAGATCCTCGAAGGCTCCAGCGCGGCCGGCTCGCCCACCAGCTCGCTGCCCCACCCGTCCCGGGACGGGCTCGACCGGGAGTTGCGCGAGATCAAGGACAACATCCTGCGCATGGGCGCGATGGTCGAGGAGCAGATCCGGGCAGCACTCGACGCCCTGATCCGGCATGACGCCGATGCGGCCCTGGCGGTCATCAAGGGCGACGGCCGGATCAACGAGATGCAGCGCAGTCTGACCACGATGGTGGCGACCACGATCGCGACCCAGTCGCCGGTCGCCCGGGACCTGCGTTTCCTGATTGCCCTCGACCATGTCTCGTACGAGCTCGAGCGGATGGGCGACCATGCCGGTTCCGTCGCCAAGCAGGCCCGCAAGCTGGCCCCGGAGCCACCGCTCAAGAACTACATTGACCTGCCCGAGATCGGTGAGCGCGCCGCCCTCCAGGTCCACGGCATCCTGCGAGCGCTGGTGGACATCGATGAAGCCGCAGCCAGGGAGGTGGCCAAGGGCGACGACCAGATCGACGACCTGTACCATCGAACGTTCGACGCGGTTCTCAGCCTGATGCGCGATGACCCGGCCAACGTGGATCGGGGCACCCGGATCCTGTTCGCCGCCCACTACCTCGAGCGGATCGGCGACCGGGTCACCAACATCGCCGAGGACGTCGTCTTCCTGGCCACCGGCCAGATCGAGGACCTGAACCCGTAAGGCAGCGCGCGGGCTATGCTCAACCCATGGTCACCCCGCGCGTCCAACTCCATTTCCTGCGCCATGCTCACGCCGGCGACCCGCTCAAGTGGCGAGGGCCCGACGACCAGCGACCGCTGTCGGCCAAGGGTCGGGACCAGGCTGAAGGCCTCGGGCGCCACCTGGATGGGCTCGGCCAGCAGTTCGACGTGCTCGTCAGCTCGCCGCTCGTCCGGGCCGTCGAGACGGCGCAACTGCTCGCTGTCCGGCTTGGCCTGCACGTCGTCGTCGACGACCGACTGGCCGGCGGCCTGGACATTGCCGAGCTCGAAGCGATCCTGGGCGATCTGGGCGATCCCGAACGGCCGATCCTGGTCGGTCACGATCCGGACTTCAGCGACCTCGTCGCCCGACTGAGCGGAGCGGCGGTCATCCCGATGCGCAAGGGCGCCTTCGCCCGGGTCGATATCGATCGACCGCTGGCAGCCGGCGCCGGAACCCTCGCCTTCCTGCTCCCACCGGAGCTCGTCGCCCGGGGCTGACCAGACTTGACGCAGCCGACGTTGTGTAGGAGTCTGTCCGCGGCATTTGGAAGAGAGGAACACAAACCCATGCCCATGGGCCTCCGGGCGATCGGCCAGCGCAGTGAGACGGTTCGTCGGGCGAACCTCAGCGCCATCATTCGCGAGCTGCACCTGCACGGTCCTGCGTCCCGCTCCGCCCTCGTGGGCCGGACCGGCCTGACTCGGAGCGCCATCGGCAGCCTGATCGGCGAGTTCGTCGGCGCCGGTATCGTGACCGAGGAGCGCACTGCTCCCAGGGGCGTCCCCGGTCGGCCCTCTCCGCTCGTCCGGCTCGATTCGAAGCGGGTCGGTGTGATTGCCCTCGAGATTGCCGTCGACACGATCGCCGTGGCCGTGGTCGGCCTGGGCGGCAGGATCCTTGACCAGCGCCGGTTCGACCGTCCGCGCAGCGACGTGTCGGTCGAAGCGACCTGCGCCAGCCTGGCCGAGATGGTTTCGGCGGCCCTCGACCGGCCGACCACGCCGGACACCGTCGTCGGCGTGGGGGTTGCCGTCGCGGGCGTCGTTCGCCGGGATGACGGCTTCGTGTCAGTGGCACCGAACCTCGGCTGGACCGACGTGGCCCTGGGTGCGCGCCTGACCGAGGCATTCCGGCTGGCCTTGCCGGTCTCGATCGTCAATGACGCGGAGCTGGGCGCCCTCGCCGAGCTCCGCCGAGGGGCTGCGATCGGCGCGACCGACGTGCTCTACGTCTCCGGCGAGGTCGGCGTGGGCGGCGGGATCATCAGTGCCGGTCGCCAGCTCACCGGAGTCGCCGGTTACGCCGGTGAGATCGGCCACCTGCCCGTCAACCCATCGGGCAGCGATTGCCGCTGCGGATCAGTCGGCTGCTGGGAAACCGAGATCGGCGTCGACGCGCTGCTGGTCCGGGCCGGTCGACCGGCCGGCGGCGGGCGACCCGCCGCGGAAGCTGTCCTGCTTGACGCCCAAGCGGGGGTCCCAACGGCGCTGGCGGCGATCGAGGAGGTGGGACGCTGGCTGGGCTACGGTCTGGCCGGGCTGGTCAACGTGTTCAATCCATCGCTCATCGTCCTCGGCGGATCGTTCCGGTCGATCCACCCCTTCGTGGCCGAGATCATCAACCGCCAACTCGACCGATTCGCACTGCCCGCCCCACGCCAGGAGGTCCGGGTCGTACCTGCGAGCCTCGACTTGGGTGGACCATTGATCGGGGCCGCCGAGCTCGCATTCGAGCCCTTCCTGGCCGACCCGGCCGGCTGGCTTCGCTCGGCCCGCATGAACACCGTCCCGGCAAGCGCGTGAAACGTGACGGTGGGAGTGCGGTCGGTGTACCATCGCGACGCCCTCAACTGGGAGGGGGCTACCTCTCTGACCGGCAAGCCACGGGTGCGTGTCCCGCGCAAAGGTGCGCTCCAAGCGGAAGAGCGAATTCATTCGCTCGGATCGTGGCTCGTGTGATTGGGTATCGCGGAGGCACTCGCCTCGCTGACGGTTCCTTGTACACCAAGGCGCTGAGGGGAGGTGCGTAGGCGCAGGCAGACGCACCGGGTTATTGAAAGGAAGTAGGAGGAGATCTACATGTTCATTCGCCGAATGGCAGTCATCACCGCAGCCTTCGCGATGGTCGCGGCTGGCTGCTCGAGCACCACGTCCGCGGCACCCGCCTCGGCGGCGGCATCCGGTCCCTCGGCCGCCGGCTGCATCGTGGGCGTCTCGTGGAACAACTACCAGGAAGAGCGCTGGGCCAAGTGGGACGAGCCGGCCATCAAGAAGGCGCTGGCTGACGCGGGCGCCACGTACCTCTCGAACGATGCAAAGTCGTCGGCTGCGACCCAGACCACCAACATCGAGAACCTGATCTCGCAGAAGGCCAAGGTCCTGATCATCCTTGCCCAGGACGGTACCGCGATCAAGTCGTCGGTTGCCACGGCAACCGCGGCCAACATCCCGGTCATCGCCTATGACCGGCTGATCGAAGACGCCAAGACCTTCTACGTCACGTTCGACAACGTGGAAGTTGGCCGGATGCAGGCCCGCGAAGTCTTCAAGGCCGTGCCCAAGGGCAACTAC
>JBBRIM010000088.1:0-10806 GCA_038221095.1 Candidatus Limnocylindrales bacterium | reverse complement strand
ACCCGCCGCCGCTGACCTATGCTCGCGGGCATGACCAACCAGCGGCGCCCGTCATCGGCTGAATACGCGGCAACCCCATCGGCCGCCACCGCCCTGTCGGGACGGGCGTTCGGGATCGACATCGGTGGCACGGGCATCAAGGCAGCCGTCGTGGATCTGGCCGACGGCCATCTCGTAACCGACCGAATGCGCGAGCTGACGCCCCATCCGGCGACGGTCGAGGCGATCCTCGACGTCGTGGCCGATGTGATCCGTCAGCTCGAGGTGACCGGCGCGCTCACCGACGGGATGCCCGGCGGGCTCTGCTTTCCGTCGGTCATTCGGGCCGGCGAGGTGATGACTGCCTCGAACCTTGATCCGTCCTGGATCGGGGCGAATGTCGAGACCCTGCTCGAGCACCGTCTCGGCCGGACGCTATCGGTCGTCAACGATGCTGACGCGGCGGGGGTGGCCGAGACGGCCTACGGCGCCGGCCAGGGCGAGGAGGGGGTTGTCCTGCTCCTCGACCTTGGAACCGGCATCGGCTCGGCCCTTCTGTTCGGGGGACGGCTCGTGCCGAACATCCAGCTCGGTCACGTGGAGCTCCATGGCCACGAGGCGGAAAGCCGGGTCTCACCCACCGCTCGAACCCGGCGCAAGATCGGCTGGCGGAAGTGGGGCCGCGAGTTCGAAGAACTGCTGAAGTATTACGAGTCGTACCTCTGGCCCGACCTGATCATCATCGGAGGGGGCCTGGCCAGGAAGTTCTCCACCTACAGCAAGTTCCTCTCGACCCGGGCACCACTCGTGGCGGCCTCGCTGGGCACGAACGCCGGTATCGTGGGGGCGGCCCGGGTGGGAGCCAGCGCTGCGGCCGCCTCGCCAGGCTCAGCCGGCTCGGCTCAGCCGGTCCAGGCCGTGGCTCCGTTCTGGCTCCCGTCGCGCACTGACCGGAGTTAGCCCGCTCGTTGCCCAGGTCCGGCGCGAACGCGTTGGTCAGGTCGTACGATCGGCCTGGCGGCCCCGGCCCGGGGGTTCCTCAGCCCCAGCCGTCGGACCGGTAGTGGCAGCGTGGGCAGGGTCCCCACTCGACCAGGTGGCCGGTCAGGATGCAGTGCCATCGGGCCAGCCGATCGCCGGCCAAAGCGGGCGATGCTGACGGCGACCCCAGGCCGGCTCGCAGCGCGACGATCAGCACGAGGCCGGCCCCGATCGTCCCGCCGACGTTGGTGGCCAATCGGGCGCGGCTTCTGGCGGCGGCCTTCACCGACGGCTCCTGGCAACTCGCTCGCCGTTCGAGGCACTCGCAGATCCATCGTCATCGTGGGCAACCACGCCCGCCCAGAAGTCGACGGCGGCCCGCTCGTAGAGGACGCCCATCTGGAGGGTTCGGCTGCGCCAGTGCTCGGCGCTCTGGTTCGTGCCGCGCGAATCGTTCGCAGGCAGTTCCCGGCGTGCGTCCAGTTCGTACCCGATGAGCTTGGCCTGGTGGACGGCAAGTTGCTCCCGGGCGATGAGGTCCTGGGCGTCGGCTGACCCGAGATCGGCAAAGAACAACTGGAGCAAGCCCCGGTCGCGTAGTTCGGTCGGCAGTCGCGATGGCCGCTCGAGCCACGCTCGGAGGGCGTGCAGCCCGGCCTCGGTGATCGTGAAGACCCGTCGTCGCCGGCCGCGCTCCTCCTGGGTCTCGGTCGCAAGGCCACGTTTGACCAGTCGGGGTGGTTCGGCATAGAGCAGCGCGTGGGGGAAGGTCCAGAAGTTACCGACGGTCGCTGCGACCAGGCGCTTGAGGTCGTATGGGCTGGACGGCCCTTCGCGCGCAAGCAATCCCAGGACGAGATACGAGGTCGGGCTGAGCGGGTCGGCTGTCATCGTCCAGAGCATACCATAGGTTCGATATGGTACAGTCAGTCGGAAACGCGCCGGGGGGATACGGTCGATCACGTGCCGCAGCGCAGCTCTACGTGACCCAGGGCGGGCCTCGAAAGGTAGCGCCGGGCTAGGCCGGAAAGCCGGCCGCGCCGCTCAGGTACAGCCGGCCGACCAGCCACAGGAGCGCCACGACCGGCGCGGCCAGGACGATCACCACGAACCAGGCAAGGCCGCCGCGGGCACCGAGGGAGCGACCCGCGATCACGATGCCGACGGGCCCGAGGACGATCTCGGCAAGTTCGACCACGTTGACGCCGACCATGCCCGACGCGTCCAGGTTCAGGTGGACGAGCCTCGCGTTCAAGAGGAAGCCCACGACCAGGCAGGCGATGGGCACGATCAGGGCAATGAATGCCCCAAACAGGAATCCGACCCGCGATCGTTGCATCTCGTACGCCTCCCCCATGACTCTACACCGTGCCCCGAGCAGCACGGAGCGGACGGCTGCCAGCCAATAGGGGCCGAATGGCACTGGCGTGGCGGCCCCGTCCGAGTCAATGGTGCGCCCCAAGTACCCCGACGAGGGATCGCCTCGACGACGAACCTCCGAGGGTCCTAGGGACAAGGAGGATGCGCATGGAGTCACCGGCGACCTATGTCCAATTGGGGTTCCTCGTCATCTCGGTCCCGAACCTTCTCCTGATCATCGGAATGGTCGCGATCTTCATCGCTGCGCTGGTCGCGCCGTTCCCGGCCCATCAGTCGATCGAGGAGGCCCACGATGACCAGCCCGAGTAACACGCCTGCGCCCGAGTCGGCTGATCCAACCTGGACGGGCGCGGTCCGGCGCACCCTCCAGCAGCGCATCCCACTCGCGCACCTCCTGCCCGCCCGTCAGCCCTTCTTCGTTGGCTCGTGGGTCTACGTCTTCGGGGTCGTGGCGATCACCGGGCTGATCTGGGTCATCGGGAGCGGCGTCGTCCTGGCGTTCTTCGGACCCGGCTGGTGGCATGTGTCCGGCGTCGGCCGGTTCGTCAACAGCATCCATTTCTGGGGCGTCCAGGTCTTCTTCATCTTCGTCGTGCTCCACCTGTGGGGTCAGTACTTCATGGCCTCGTGGCGTGACGGACGGGCCAGGACGTGGCTCGTCGGCGTCGTGATCTTCATCATCGCCCTCGTGACCGGTTTCACCGGCTACGTCTCCCAGCAGAACCTTGACGCGCAGTGGATTGCCATCAACGCCAAGGACGGGATCAACGCGACGGGGGCCGGAGCCTTCTTCAACGTCCTCGACTTCGGCCAGATGTACGGCATCCACGTGGTGCTCCTGCCGGTCGTCGTGACCTTGCTCATCGTCCTGCACGTCGTCCAGGTCCGGATGCGCGGTGTCGTGAAGCCGATCGAGTCAGCGCCGGCTGAGCACCCAGGCCAGCCAACGGATGTCCAGCCATGAAGAAGCCCGCGATCGACCAGGAGACCTACTACCGGGGGATCCCAACGATCCGGTACGACCTGGTGAAGGAGCTCTTCATCGCGTTCGTCATCTCCGGCGTTGTCATCGTGGGGCTCGCCCTGGGGCTGTCATCGCCCGAGGTCCCGCCCCTGACGGTCCAGACCTGGGCCCAGCAGGACCCGGTCGACTTCGTCACAACGGCAACGTCCGAGCTCGCCGGGACCAGCTTCAGCGGCGCGTACGGGCCGCCCTACACAGATGGCTCGGACTCAGTCCAGACCCTCGGGCCGTTGGCGCCGCAGCAGTGGGCCGGCAACGCCGTCCATCTCGACACCGCCCAGGACTTTGTCCTTGGCCCGCTCGGCGCGGCAGCGGTCGGGAACGCCGCTCTCACGTCGGCCCTGGCGACCTACACGTCGGCCGATGACGCGACCCGGCAAGGCTGGCTCACAACCTATACCGATGCGCTTGGAGCGGCCACCGTCCAGGACGACGAGGTCGGCGTGGCCGCGGGCGACTACGGACCCGTGCCGGTGCTGATGGCCAACCTGCTGGGCGTTGCGCGCACGGGTGGCCTCGATGGCCTGCTCGTTGCGGGTGGCCACTTCTTTGAGACCAACTACACCCGGCCGCTGCTGTTCATGGGCGACGGCAGCTATCTTGCCGGGCTTGCCGAGAACCAGCACCTGCTGGGAAGCCAGTGGGGGATGATGAATGAGACCGGCAGCTACCCGGGACAGGCGTGGCTGTGGCTCTACTCGATGTGGTACCAGCTGCCGCCATACAACACGGCCCCCAACGCCGACCTGCTCGTGGTCCTCACGATGCTCGGCCTCACCCTCGTGCTGGCGTTCGTGCCGCACATTCCGATCTTGAGAGACATCCCGCGCTGGATCCCGATTCATCGGCTCATCTGGCGCAACTACTACCGCTGGCAGCGCAGCCACCCAGGCTCTCGAACGAGTTAGCGGAGGATGAGCGAACCCGACCGGACCGAAGGAATCGGTCCGGTCGAGCCCGCCCTGGAGTCCGTTCGCCTGCGAGCCACCAGAACCGGGCGGTTCGAGGCCACGCGGATGGGCGAACTCCTCGCGGAGGCGACGAGCTGGCTCGGCCCACAGGCCGCCGATTCTCCTGCTGCCGGAGGGCTGACCCGCCACCTCGCCGACCTGCGGCTGTCGGATCGGTTCCTGATGCGCAAGGCCGCCTACATCGACCTGGGTCAGCTCCGGTCGGTCCCCGAGGGAGTCGCCTTCGACGTCGCCTGGCGGGCTGCCTCGCTCGCCCCCCTCTTTCCGGTCTTCACCGGCGAGATCACTGTGCGTGCGGCCGAGCTCACGCTCGAAGGTCACTATGCCCCGCCGGGCGGAGTCCTCGGGTTGGGCCTCGACCGGGCCCTCCTCCACCTCGCGGCGCAGGCAACCGCCGGCTGGCTTCTCGGTCGGCTGGCCCAGGCCGCCGGCGAACAAGGCTGACGCCTGAGACCGAGCGGGTCAGGTGATGCCGGTGCCTGTCCCCGTCCATGGAAACGCCCCTGGCCGTCGTGCATGGCACACGGCCAGGAGCGGTGATGCAGGGCGACCACGGCTGGGTGAGGCCGCCCGTTGTACCCGTGCGAAGGCCTGAAGCGCCGAGCCGGCGCCTGGGTTTGAGCGGAAGCTAGTCGCCGCTGTTGCTATCGCCGCCGTTCGACCCGCCGTCGGATCCGCCGTCGGAGCCGCCAGTGGAGCCGCCGTTGTCCCGGGAACCCGAGCTGTGGCCCGACGACGTCTTGTGGGTGGTCGAATGGGTCGTCCCGGCCGGAGCCGGATTGTCGCCCTGGTCGCCGGTCTGATCACCGGTCTGATCGACGCTCTCGTCGCCGGCCGGATCCTGGACGTCGCACTGCGGGTTGTCCTGGGTTTCCGGAGGATCCTGCAGATCGCCGGTCTGATCGACGCTCTCGTCCCCGGCTGGATCCTGGAGGTCGCCCTGCTGGTCAGGCTCACCGGCGACGGTGCCGGCGGTCGCGACCTTGGGGGTCGAGACATGCGCTGTCAGGACACGGAGGGCGTGGTGACCCACCGCGGTGGCGTGGTGCTCGACGCCGGTCAAGGTCATCGGCCGCACCACGGCGCCGTGGGCGAGCGTCGCCCCGACGACGAGGGCGAGCGCGACGCCCGAGGCGGCGAGGCTGGCGCCGATGCGAAGACGGACTCTCATGTGCGACTCCCTCGATTGCTGGCTGCCGGTGTGGCCGCCCTGTGCACTACAGAGCCGAACCGGACCTCCGAAGTTTCGGGTCGGACCCAAGCCATTCGGCAGGTCCTCGATCGGCGAAAGTCCCAGCGCTGAAGCCTGGCGGCCGGTTGACCTCGAACCCCTATGCTGAACGCGCCTCCGGCTCAGTCGCGACATGGGGATCCAGGTGGCCAATCGGCTGACATTCCTCGGCCATTCAACCGTCCTGGTCGACCTTGACGGCGTCCGTGTCCTGACCGATCCGATGCTCGGCCACCTGGCCGCGGGCGTCATCCGGCGCCACGTCCCGGCAGTCCTGCCCAGCGCGCTCGACGATCTGTCGGCCGTCTTCATCAGCCACGGTCACCTGGACCACCTGGATCTCGGATCGCTGCGCGCGCTCCCTGGCCGGCCAACGCTGATCGTGCCGGTCGGTCTCGGACGGGTGGTGGCCAGCGTGGCTCGCGGGGACGTCCACGAGCTCCGGGTCGGTGATCGACTCGAGGTCGCCGGTCTCAGGCTGGAGGCCATCCACGCCGAGCACAGCCGACGGCGCTCGCCCTTCACGACGGCAGAAGGAGCCCTGGGCGTCCTGATTGCCGGCTCATCGAGTGTCTACTTCGCCGGCGACACGGACCTGTTCCCGGCGATGGGGGAGCTGGCCGGGCGGGTGGACGTCGCGCTCCTGCCGGTGAGCGGCTGGGCTCCGAGACTCGGCCGCGGCCACCTTGACCCGCAGCGTGCGGCCGAGGCCGCGGCACGGATCCGGCCGACGATCGCGACCCCCATCCACTGGGGCACCCTCTTCCCCGTCGGCCTCCGGCGCCTCGCCCGCCGGGCGTTCGATGGGCCGGGGGAGGCCTTCCGCGAGGCCGTTGCCGCGCTCGCCGCCCCGGTCGAGGTCCGGGTCCTGCAGCCGGGGCACTCGATGCCCCTGGACCGGTCGGCCCGGCCGTGACACCAACCAGCGGCAGCGCGTCTTCGCCGGGGGCCAACCGCTGGCTCGCCTTCTACCGGCTGCAGGTTCGCCTGATGTGGGAGTGGCGACCCAGCCGCCTGGCGATCGTGCGCCGGGCGGTCCTGTCGTTCCTCGGGGCCTGCCTGGCCCTGGCCATCACGGCCGGGGTGATCCCGGAGATCCGGATCGACGGCCTCGTCCAGTTGGCGTTGGCGGGGCTGTTGCTGCTGGTCATCGACAGCTGCCTGGCCGTCCTCCTCCATGGACTGCTCGTGGGCTGGCCGCTCTTCATCGCCCAGGTCCTGGGCATTGCCGCCCAGTTCGTGGTGATCGTCGTCCTCGGCCGGGTGTTGCCCGGGGGCCACGTGGGCGCCACGGCGGCCGCCGGCTGGGCAGCGCTGCTCCTGACCCTGCTCAACAGCCTGTTCGCGGAAATCGTAGCCGTGAGCGACGACGACTCCTATTACAGCGTGCTCGTCCGGCGGCTGGTGGCGCACCACTTCGGGCGGCCGAAGGAGCCCGAACCGGGGTTGCTCGTGGTCCAGGTCGACGGGCTGAGCCTGGCCGTCCTGCACGAGGCTATTCGGGCTGGGCGGGTACCGGTGCTCGCCCGCCTGGTGCGCAGCGGCGAGGCGGCCCTCCACCCCTGGATCGCCATGCTGCCGCCCACCACGCCGGCCAGCCAGGCCGGAATCCTGCACGGCAACAACGACGGCATCGCCGGGTTTCGCTGGTACGAGAAGGACAGCCGCAGGCTCCTGGTGGCCAATCACCCCGAGGATGCGGCCGAGATCGTCCGGCGGATCAGCGATGGCCGGGGCCTGCTGGCCGATGACGGGGCCAGTATCGGCAACCTCGTCACTGGTGACGCCCCGCGCAGCTACCTGACGATGGCCACGATCGACGAAGGCAGGTCCGAGGATGACGAACGACGGATGCGCGGCTTCTTCGTGACCACCGTCAACTACATCCGTCTGCTGGTGCTGATGGCCGGCGAGGTTGCCAAGGAGCTCTACCAGGCCGAGCGCCAGCGCGGCTGGTCGGTCGAACCGCGGATGCGCCGCGACCTGCACTTCGCTGTTGAACGGGCGGTCACCAATATCGCGCTGCGCACCGTCTCGACCGCCCTCGTCATCGAGGAGATGTACAGCGGCGCCCCGACCATCTACGTGGACTACACCGGCTACGACGCGATCGCCCATCACTGCGGCCCCGAGCGGGTGGAGGCCATCGATGCGCTCGAGGGGATCGACCGGGCCATTGGCTCATTGCTGAAGGCCGCCCGGTACACCGCCCGGACGTACCACATGGTCGTGCTGTCCGACCATGGTCAATGCCTGGGCGCCACATTCCAGCAACGCAGCGGCCAACCACTCGAGGCAGTCATTGCGGCGCTGCTGCCCGGCGAGATGACGGTCGTGGGTACCACCGCGTCCGTCGAATCGGCCGGCATCGGCCGGCGAATCGCAGCCGAGTTCGGCCGAGGTTCGGGCCTGGGCCCATTGGTGGCTCGCCGGCTGCCCAGCGCGCGCCGACGCCCCAGGGGCGGTGCGGTTCGCGACGCCGACCCGGCGCCTCCAGACGTGGTCGTTGCCTCGTCCGGCAGCCTCGCCCACGTCTATTTCACGGGCCAGCCCGGACGGATGACCCGCGAGGCGATCGACACGCGCTACCCGGGCCTGATCGAGGGGTTGGCGCATCAGCCAGGGATCGGCGCGGTCGTGGTCCGCTCAGCCGCCGGTCATCCGCTCGTCTTCGGTGAGCACGGCCGGCTCGACCTGGACGCGGGCCAGCCGGATGGCAGCAACCCGTTGGCCGACTTCGGCCCCCGGGCGGCCGAGGACCTGCGTCGGCTCGAAGGCTTCCGGAACGCCGGCGACCTGATCCTGCTGGGCGCGGTCGATCGGGTCACCGGGGACGTCACCGGCTTCGAGGAGCTTGTCGGCTCGCACGGCGGCCTGGGCGGACGGCAGACCGAACCGTTCATCCTGTGCCCGGCGACGTGGCGGCTGACCGACGACCCCCCCGTTGGGGCGCCGGCCCTGTATCGCCAGCTCCTGGCGTGGCGGGCGCAACTGCGCGCGACGATCACCCCCGGCCGGACGGGCGAGTAGCTCGAATGCCGGCGCGAGTCCGATCCGCGCTCGGCCGGGTCCCCGTCCCCGTCGCCTGGCTGGTCGGTGGCTTCCTCGCGTTGCTCGCTTGCCTGCTCGTCCTGGGCGCCCTCGCCGACGAAGTTGCCGAGCAGGAGGCGAACGCCCTGGATGCGTTCGCCAACCCGTTCCTGCACGGCCTCGCATCGCCGGGACTGGATGCCGCGATGGGCGCCGCCACGTTCATGGGCTCGACGCCGGCGATCCCGCTCCTCCTGCTCGCCGCCGGCCTTGGCCTGATCGCCATCCGCCGCCGGCGAGAGGCGCTCTTCCTGGTGGCCGCGATCGGCGGCAGCTTCGCCCTGAACCAGTTGCTCAAGCTCGTGGTCCATCGGCCGCGTCCCCAGCTTGCCTGGGCCCAGGTCCAGCCGGAGTTCAGCTTTCCCAGTGGCCATACCCAGAATGGGCTCGTCTTCTACCTCGCCCTTGCCCTGATCGTGTGGGTGATCGCCGGCCGACGGGCGGGCGTCGTGGCCGTGGCAGCGGCCGCGATTCTTGCCGTTTTGATCGGGGTGAGCCGGATCTACTTCGGCTTCCACTACCTCACCGACGTTGTGGGTGGCTACTTTGCCGGCCTCGCCTGGCTCCTGATCGTGGCCGCCGCCTTCCGTGCAGGCCCGATGCTCCGCGCCTGGCGGACCGACGCGGATCCTGGCGAGGCCGGGCCTGCGCCGGCGAATTCGGGAAGAGCTTGATGGCCAAGGAGCTGACGGATCGCGAGCACCTCACCGCGGTGGAACCAGTAGTGATACGTGACGCGCTGGATGGCGTGACCAGCGGTCCGGCAGGCCCCGGGCCCGGCGAGGTCCGTTTTTAACGCGTCGCTCATCAACCCGTCAATCACGATTCAACCCGATCTACCCGGCTGCCGGTAACACACTCGTGGTCGGCGAAGGAACCGGCGCGAGCGGGACGCTTCATGGAGACACCTTGGGGAGCCACTGGATGCATGAGTGGGGTGGGGGATCTGTGGCGATCAGGCCCGGATCCCGCGGGACAGTGGCGATGGCCTGGGCCGGCGTCGCGTCCCATGGGTGGTAGATCCAGACGGTAGCCGAGTCGCCGGCGCGGGCCGGCGCCAGCCCACTGCCGTCCGCAAGCACGGCGAGCAGCGTCCCGGCCGGCGCCCAGCCGACTGCCTGACCGGGCAGCTGGATCGTGCGGTCCGGCGCGCCGTCGAGTGGGTGGATGGTGAGCGTCGTGCCCGTGATGGCGGCCAGGCTCGTGCCGTCTGGCGACCAGCGCACAGCCGCCGGGTCGGACGGGAATTGCGTCCCGATCGGCTGGAAGCCTCCGCCCATCATGTTGAGGATCGAGGCGTCACCAGCCTCCGCCTGGACGAGGAGATACCTGCCGTCGGGCGACCACGCGAGGGCGACGAGGCCGTTCCCGAGTCCGAGCGTGCCCGGTCGGCCGAGCTGTCGCACGGTGCCGTCCGCGACGGTGACCAGGTTTAGCCGCGATCCGCCTTCGTCCTTCGTGACGATCACGAAGCGTGACCCGTCCGGGGCCCAGGAGATCCCGGCATACCCGTTTCCTTGATCCTGGGCCGGGATCATCGCGAACGCAAGACGCGAGGGCTTGCCTTCCTCGAACAGGCTGATCCGCAGCGTCGCGCTGTCGGCGGCGCTCGCCACCACGAAGCGGCGGCCGTCCGGCGAGAACGCGCCGTCCGCGTTGTCGAGGCTGAAGCCGAGCGGATACCGGATCATCGACTCGTTGGCCGCGTCCCCATCGGCGACGGTGACAAGCGAGACCGAGTCGTCGTCCCAGTTCATGAGGGCGAGCACACGGTGATCCGGTGACCAACGCTCCCCACCGGTGTAGTTCGTGCTCACCCGTCCCACCGCCCCAGGCTCCAGGGGCATGAAGTTGATGTTCCCGAAGCCGACCGTCGCCACGCCGTCTGCGCCGGCGAGCAAGATGGGGCAGCGGCCGCCTCGCGACTCAAGGTCGCGCGACGAGGTCTCGACGCCGTCAACACCAAGTAGGTGGGCCGTACCGCTGCCCGTACCCGACGGCAGCCAGACGAGGATCCGGCCGGCGTCGAGCGGCGTCGGGTCGGAGTGCCGCAGGCTGCCTGCGACGAGCAGCGCGGCCGCCGAGGCGAGCGCGAGCAGGCCGAGGAGGAGCGCGAGGCGGAGACCGGTGCCTCGTGGCCCTGCGATGGC
>JBBRIM010000087.1:0-10891 GCA_038221095.1 Candidatus Limnocylindrales bacterium | reverse complement strand
GGAACTTGAGATCCATGGCCCGCGGGGGACGATCCGTTACCGGACGTGGCACGAGCTCGTGATCGATCTCGCGGGCGAGCCGTCGCTCACGATCGCGCGCGACGGCCCGGGCGACGAGATGCGCCGTGAGATCCGTGAATTCCTCGACGCGATCAAGGAGCACCGAGCGCCACTCGTTGGAGCGGCCGAGGGCCGGCGCGGGATCGCCGTGGTCCAGGCGATCTACGAATCGGAGCGACGTGGCCGGCCTGTCCGAGTCGACGAACTCTTTCCAGTCCCGGCCGAGCGAGGCTGAACGGGCCCCAGCCGCACCCTCAGCCGAGGAGTTCGGAGAGGGCCAGCGTGTAGATCTCGGCCGCCTCAACAAGGTCCTCGAGCGGCACCGACTCGCCCGGGATGTGGGCCTTACGGAGGAGGCCCGGGCCGAAGGCTGGTACGCACGGAATGCCCAGGCGGCCGAGCACGTGAGCCTCGCTGGCCCCCGGGAAGACGCCCAGCGCAGGCGCCCGACCGAGAACCACGGCCGTGGCCGATGAGAGTGCCCGGACCAGCGCCAGGGTTGGCGCGATCGAGTTGGCCGGCCAATCCTCCGGGTCGGTCTCAACTTCAACGTCGAGATCGCCGCCAGCTTCTTCGCGCAGGGTCGCAATGGCCTGTCGGAGGGCAGCCACAACGGATTCGCTCGACTGGCCGGGCACGGTCCGGACGTCGCCCGAAGCGATTGCGACCTCCGGGACGATCCCGGGAGCTACCCCGGCGACGAGCGACGTGGCAATCGAGAGCGTCGGGCCGTCGGCGAACGGGGACGGCCATGGGCCGCCGAAGCTGACGATCGCCGGTAGCCGGTCGATCACCCGGGCGAGGCTCGAGATCGCGGTTCGTGCCGGGAGACGGTCGGCCAGGGCGGAGTGGATGCGCTCGCCGCGAGCGACGATCGTGAACCCGACGAAACCGCGGCTGCCCAATGGGAGGGTGTCGAAACCACGCAGGAGGCCAGATGGCTCGCCGATCATTGCCACGTCGGGATGGAGCGCCGCCGCGCGCATGAGATGGGCAAGTCCAACGATGCCCTTCGCCTCTTCGTCGGCCGTGAAGGCGAGCAGCAGCTCACCGCGCCGGGGCAAGCCGGCCAGACGGAGCACGTCGGCCGCGTGGAGCATCGCGGCGACAGCGCCCTTCATGTCGGCAGACCCGAGCCCGTGGAGGGATCCGTCGGCGACTCGCGGATCCCACGGATCGCCCGGCCAGAGCGAGCGGTCACCCGGCGGCTTGGTGTCGACGTGCGCATTGAGCAGGATCGATGGGCCGCTGTCCGGGCCGCGCAGCCGGAACAGCAGGTTCGGTCGCTCGGGCGAGACGGCGTGGATCTGCCCGGGCGGCAGGCCGAGCATGGCCGCCTCCTCGGCAATGGCGACAACGATCGCCCGTTCGTCGTGGGACGGGTAGTCCGAGGGGATGGCAACCAGCCGTCGGGCGAGGGCAATGATTGCGTCCCGACGGCTTGCGACCTCGGCCCGCAGGCCGCCCATCGGGAGGCCCTCACCCGCCCGGGTCACGGCTCGGCGACGGGAACGTAGCCCAGGCGGTTGGCTTCGTACGCTGTCCGACGTTCGTGGAAGAGAGCCTCGGCGCCGGGGATCTGGACGCTCCGATAGACGAGCGGGATCTGCCCGCGCTCGACCAGCCGCTCGGCGGCGCCGACCAGGATCGACCAGGCCACCGCGACCAGGGCAACACCGCTGGTTGGGCCGACGGGAGTGTCGACCCCCGCGAGATCGATGATCCCATCTCCAACCACCCCACCGATATCGACGACGATGTCGGCGAGGTCGGCGAGCTTCGCGCCGGAGGGATGCTCCACGACCACGTCCGGCCAGCGTTCGTAGGCGACGCAGGTCAGGCCAACGACGAAACAACCTGCCTGATGGGCCGCCAAGGCGACCTGGACGGTGCCCGCGTCGGTTCCCGCGTTCGTGCCAATGAGGACGACGTCGCCGGGTTCGGGCACGAACGGGCCGTCGCCGTGGAGCACCCCGGCAGACAGGTCGAGCATCGGGTTGCTGAGGTCGGGTGGCTCGCCCAGCGGATGGACGGCCGCCAGACCGCCCGCCCGGAGATACAGCTCCGTGTGGAGGACATGGCTCGTTGCCGCGACGTAGACGCGGTGGCCGCTGCCGATCGCCCCGGCGACGGCGTCCGCCGCCGCCGAGATCGCGTCGGTCTGCGTATCGGCGATCCGCTCGAGAACCTCGATGGCGCCCGCGAGATAGCGCCCTTCGGCGTGGCTCATCCGAGGTCTCCCTCAACCGCCCCGGAGCGCCGCCCAGCGGTCCTTTGGAGGACCTCCCGAACATCGCCCGTGGCGTTGACGTACTCAATCCACGGTTCGAACCCAAGCGGGCCGTAGAAGCCGAGCAGGTTGGTGCAATCGATGACGACGTCGGAGAGAGAAGCGTCGCGCAGGCGGGCAAGGGCCAGCGCCAGCAGCGCGCGCCCCAGCCCACGGCCGCGGAGGGCCTCGGACACCCCGATGGGCCCCAGCCCGCCCGAGGCCGGCGGCCGCCGGGCAGTCCAGAAGAGCGGCGGACCAATCGGCCTGGTCAATGGCGTGTGGAGCCGGGCAAAGCCAACGATGGCATCACCCGGATCGAGGAGCAGGACGATGTCACCCGGGTCGCCCCCGCGCTCCAGGAACCAGCGTGTGTCGTGCCACCATTCGCCGCCGAACTCCCGAACAATGTACCCAAGCAACCGCTGGCGATCGGCCTCGCCCGCCGCCACAACCCGCATTCCTTCCCGGGCAACGAGTTCCCCGGCGGCCGTATCCGCCGTCAGGTTCGCGACGCTGCCGCGCAGGTCCCACGTCCGCTCGCCGATCACCAGGCCGAGCGCCTCAGCGAACAGTCGCGCGTCGGGCAGGTCGGCCGGCAGGCCCGGCCACAGATAGAAGAATCCGCTGCCGCATGCGAGCGACGAGATCTCGGCCCGCTGCGCCACCTCAACGAGCTCGCCGACGATTCGCCGCCCGATCCCGGAGCGACGCCGGGCCGAGTCGACCACAACTGCCTGGAGCCATCCCCGATTGCGCTGGGCTGCGGTTTCCGGTTCGCTCTCACGGAGCAGCCCGAGGTAGCCGAACCCGATCGCTCGATCGTCCTGCCAGGCGACGACGGCATCACCCGGACGGTAGTTCGGGTTGCCTTCAAGGCATGCCCGGAGGACTTCCTCGCGCAGTGGGTACCGATCTCCGATGGCCCGCCACCACAGGTCAACGACGTGCGGGGCAGCGGCCGGCTCATACGGCCGGATGACAGGAGCGGTCATCTCAACCCTGCCCCTTGACGCGCCGGTACGCGCCGCGGACGACGTCCCACGCCCGGGTTGGGTTGCCACACTCACAGGTCGACATTGCCGAGCAACCGTCGTATGACCAGGTGGCGAGATTGCGTGCGCCGGCGCCGACTGCGGCGTCAATCGCGACCGCAATCTCCTCCTCGTGCCCGGCCCTGATGTCAAACCCCTGGATCCAGACATGATGGTCGAGGCCATGCTTCTCCGCCGTCTCGACGATCCGTCGGGTCCACGTCGAAACATACGCGGCCGGATCGTCGTGCACGCCCCAGTAGGGATCGGCGCCGAAGTTGTCGAGGCCGCGGATGGAAGCGGCCAGGTCCCAGTCGGTGAAGCCTGGGTTCGACCAATCCCAGGGCATCACGCAAACAGCGTTGCGCAAGCCCACCGACCGGGCGTAGGTGCACGCTTCGGACAGAAGGTCGGCCATCGACTCCTGCAGGAAGCGCTGGACCTCGGGCACGTATTCGAGCGGCATCGCTGCTCCGAATCGCTCACGGAAGCGGCCCTGGCACTCGGCGCAGCGACAACTCCAGATAACTCCCTTGTCCTTCACAAACCAGGTTGGTTCGTCCCAGAAGATCGTGCTTCCGCCGAGCGTCGCGGCGTCGTCGATCCAGGCGCGCAGGTACGTCCGGAAGGCTGCCTGATTGAGGCAGGCGGCCGGGCGGACGATGCCGTCCGACCCCACCTGGCGGGCCTCGGGATGGAGCGCCCCAAAGCGCGAGAAGGGCTCGCCCCCGAACACCTCGCCGAGCGACCATGGATCGATCCACGAGTCCATTCCGCGAACCTTCGTCTCGTGGACCAGCCGGCGCACGGAGTCTGGCTGCCAGAGTTGGTCGAACTCGGAAAACGTGTGGACCACGTAGGTGCAGCCGCTCGCGGCCATGTCGTTCAGGTCGAGAATGGTATGGCGGGGCGCCCGCGCATCGAAATAGGCCACGCCGAGTTCGATCATGTCGCGGTCTCCTCAAAGAAGATGGGATTGGTGAGGCAAACGAGGTCGCCGTTCGTTTCCCGGACCTCCAGCCTGATGCGCGAGATTTGATCTCCGCGGGCGACCCGCCACGCTCCTTCGGCGAACGCCGGCGCCTCGTGTTGAACGTGACCGTCACCGACGAGTCGGACGCGCCGGCGTGGGTGGGCCCCGAGCCCGTCAGGAACGGTGGCGGACGCCGTTGGATTCAGACCGTCGAGCGTCCAGCGAACGAGGACGGAATCGCCCGACATGCCGACGATCATCGTGTCGCCGATGCTTGCCCGGCGGCCGGCGTGCTCGGCCGTCAGCGTCGGTGGGGGCAGATGCGGGTCGCGGGTCAGGACGACTCGACCAGCGCGGATCGCGGACACGAGCGAGTCGCGCTCGAGTCCGCATGCTCGCAGCCACGTCGTCGGCGTTCCGACGGCCTGCTCGTTCGGGCCTGGGCCGTGGGTGTCACTCCCTCCGACTGCCACGGTGTGCCGTCCAGTCGCGAGGATCGACTCCCACCACGCGACCGCCTGGTCGTCCTCGGCCGACCACGGCCCGTTCCAGACTTCGACGCAATCGAAGTCGAGGTCGGTTCCGTGGAGCCAGGGGATACCCGAGGAGGTCGGGTGGTTGACGGACGCGAGCGCGTCCTGCGCATGGATCTCCTGGATCGCGATCGCCACCCCGGCGGGCGTGGCGTAGCGGAACTCGACCCACTGCTCAATCCCGATGGCATTCAGATGACCGCGGTATGTGGTGACTTCCTCGCCGGCCAGGAGTGCCGGCGGCTCAGTCTGGCCGAGGTCGAGCAGATGAGCGTCCGTGTTGTGGTCGGTCACGAACAGTGCCTCGAGTCCCGACGCATGGGCACGCCGGGCCAGCGAGCCGACGTCCTCGACCCCGTCGCTGTGGATGGTGTGGGCATGGAGATCTGCGGGGATCCATCGCTCGGACTTCGCGATGTTGGGCATGGGCTCAGCCACGATCTGGCCGGTCAGAGCGGGCACGGGCTGCGCTGCCGGTGGCTGGTCCGGCAGCGGCGGCATGACTGAGTACGCCTCGAAGCGGACCGTCGCCGTACAACCCGATGGCAGAATTTGATAAAGGCCCAGGAGGACGTGCCATGTCCCGGGCCGGATCGGGCCCGGCCGGTAGCCGGGAGTGGCCGCATGTTCGCCGACGACGACGATCAGTCGCTCGCTTCCGCTCCAGCCCCGGAAGGCAGCTCGCCCCACATCGGTCGGGCCCGGCCCAAGAAGCCCCAAGTCGACGATGTTCCCATCTGCCCCGTCGGCTGAAGCCGCCGCGTCCGCGTAGTCGAGGGAGATGCGGATCGCGTGCGCACCGGGACCAACCTCGAATGGGACGAGCGCGTACGGCAGCGGCTCCCGGTCGGTTGGTCCGAAGCGGACCGTGCGGTCGGTGGCGGCGATGGGCTTGGCCACATCCATCTCAGTCAACGGTCGACAGTGTACCAGTGACCATGGTCGCGCGACCGTGGTTCACTACGCCATTTGGGCCCATCAGGAAATCCTACGGGTTCAGGCCGCGGCCCCCGTCGACGCCACCGTGATCGTGACCTTGCCCTGGGTATGGCCCGCGCCGACGTAGGCCATGGCCTGGGGCGTCTCGCTGAGAGGATAGGTTCGGTCGATGACCGGGGTGACCTTGCCGGCTTCGATCAGCTCCTTGAGCGCAACCAGGTCCGCCTGCTTCTTCGACACGAGGAAGTTCCCGAGCTTCTGGCTTCCGAACCGGAACAGCACGATCCCGCGGAGCAGGCGCCCGCCACTGGCAAGCCAGCGGTTGCCGAAGCCGCCGCCATTCGGGATGAGCGTTCCCGTGGGACTGAGCGCGCGTCGGAGGTCGGACAGCGAATGGGTCGCCACATTATCGACGATCACGTCGTACTGCCGCCCGTCCCGGGTGAAGTCTTCCTTCGAGTAGTCGATCACGTGGTCCGCACCGAGCGATCGGACCAGGTCCACGTTGCGCGTGCTGCAGACCCCGGTGACTTCCGCGCCGAGGGCCTTGGCGATCTGCACCGCGAAGGTGCCGATGCCGCCGGAAGCGCCGACGATCAGGACCTTCTGCCAGGGTTGCACCTTGCTGTGATCGCGGAGCGCCTGGAGCGCGACCATCCCGGCCATCGGCACGCCCGCGGCCTGCTCGAAGCTGAGGCCTGCGGGCTTGAGGGCCAGGGCGTCCTCGGAGGCGGCCGCGTACTCGGCGAAGGAACTGCTACCCCAACCGAAGACGTCATCACCCGGCCGGAACTTCGTGACGGCAGCACCGACGGCCTCGACGACGCCTGCGACGTCCGTGCCGCGGATCCCGTTCTTGGGCTTCTGCAGCCCGTACAGCGGGGCCGGGCGGGCGATGAGCGGCAGGCCGCTCATGATCGCCCAGTCGCCGATGTTGACGCCGGCTGCCCGGACGCGCAGGAGAACCTCGTGCTCGCCGATCCCGGGCTTGTCGATGTCCCGGAGGTGCATGACGTCGGGTGAGCCGTAGGTGTCCTGGACGATCGCCTTCATCTGATTCCCCTGTTGCTATACGGTGTAAAGTCGTTGATATCGGGACTTTACGGTGTATAGTTCGCAGTGTCAACCCCGAGTCTCATGACGATCCGGGGAGAGGAGATCCATGACGACGCAGACCACCGGGAGCATCCAGCCGCGCGTCCCGCTCAGCCGGGAGCGCGTCCTCCAGACCGCGCTGGAGCTCGCCGACTGGTCGGGGCTCGAGTCGCTCAGCATGCGCAAGCTGGGCCAAGAGCTCGGGGTTGAGGCGATGGCCCTGTACTACCACTTCGCCAACAAGGAGGAGATCGTCGACGGCATCGTGGATCTCGTCTTCAGCGAGATCGATGTGCCGTCCGGCGGAGGCGCCTGGAAGGCGGAGATGCGCCAGCGAGCGATCTCGCTGCGCGATGCCCTCCTGCGCCACCGCTGGGCGATCGGACTGATGGAATCGCGACGGAACCCAGGGCCGGCTGGGCTGCGCCACCACGACGCGGTGATCGGCAGCCTGCTGGCCGGCGGCTTCACGATGGCGATGGCCGCCCACGCGTATTCCGTCCTGGACGCCTACATCTACGGGTTCGCTCTGACGAAGATGAACCTGCCGTTCGAGACAACGGAAGAGGTCGCGGACGTGGCGGAAACGATGCTTGCGCCGTTTGCAATCGGCGCCTACCCCAACCTGGTCGCGTTCCTCACCGAGCACGCGGTGAAGCCCGGGTACGACTTCGGAGATGAATTCGAGTACGGGTTGGACCTGATTCTCGACGGCCTCAAGCTGGCCCAGGGCTCCGCCTGACGACCGAGCCGCCCGATCGGACGATGTGTTGGTTCACGTTGCCTCGCCTGCGTCTGCGCTCGCGCCGTGCTCGAAGCCCTCGGAGGCCCGTAGACTCGAGGTCGCCGAACGTCGAGCGCGGCGAAGGGGGCCATGCCGAGCCACGAGGTTGATCACTCATCGATGGAGCGTCCAACCGTGATCCAGCTTGCATCGGTCAACGTCGCGACGCCGAGCGTGCTCGGCCAGGTCCATGGTGAGCGTGTCTGGAGCGGAATCCGCAAGTCTGCGGTGGACCCGGCCGGTTCACTCTGGCTCTCGGAGATCAACCTGTCGGGCGACGGGCAGGCCGACCTCGAGGTCCATGGCGGCGTGGACAAGGCGGTCTACGCCTACCCGTCGGAGCACCTCGCGGGCTGGAGCCTCGAGCTCGGGGAGTCGCTCGGCGCGGCGCCCTTCGGCGAGAACCTCTCCACCCAGGGCGTGGTCGAGCAGGAGGCTCGCATCGGCGACGTCTGGGAGTGGGGAACGGCCGTGCTTCAGGTCAGCCAGCCACGCTGGCCGTGTTACAAGCTCGTCCTGCATCGCGGCCGCCCGGACATCCAGAAGCGGATGCTGTCCACTGGCCGGACCGGCTGGTACCTGCGCGTCCTCCGGCCCGGCGAGGTCCCGGCGAGCGGGCCGATCGTGGTGGCCGCCCGGGATCCACAGACCGTGACGGTGGGCGATGCCCATCTCGCGATGCGCGACACGGCCCTGCGACAGCCTGATCTCGTCCACTCGGTGCTGGAGCATCCTGCACTCGCCGAGCAATGGCGGGCGCCGCTGGCCGCGCGTCTCGGGCGCCACCGGCGCTGACCGCCCGGACGCCATCGTGATCCGCTAGGCGGCTTCCGATTGCTTTGCGCGCTGATCAGCCGCAGACAAACCGGTCCAGACGGCTCGATCGCGTAGCCAGCATCTCGGTCAACCGGGAGCGGACGACCGACAGGGCCGCCGCCACCGGCGCGTCGGCGGGCAGATCGAGACGCATGTCAGGATCATTGGACAAGGGATGCCAGAACCAGCCCTGCGCGTCACAGGTGAGCTCCGGGGCGACGTCCTGCGGTCGGATCGGCTCCCCTTCAGAGGCGGCGCCTCGTAGCGCGATCGGTCGGAAGATCCGGTCCTCCGGAGCGATCCCAAGCGAGTCGGCCAACGCATGCAGGCGTGGGATCTCGTCTCGGTGCGCATTGGGCAGGGACGCGGCCAGTCGGACATGCGCTCCGGCACCCAGCAGGGTCCGGATACCGGCGATCGCTCGAGCGTGGGCTCCACGACCTCGGTGTTCGTCGTGCAGTTCGGGTGTGGCGGAATCCAGGCTCACCTGGAAGACCACCGGGCGACCGGCCTCGATCAACGGACGAAGCCCATCCCAGCGCGGTCCACGCAACAGCATCGCGTTCGTCAGCAACGTCAGCGGGAGCCGGTCGGTGACGAACGCGATGAGCTCGGCCAGGTCGGGGCGGAGGGTCGGCTCGCCGCCAGTCAGGAAGACCTGGCTTAGACCGGCGACCTCGGCCTCCAGGACCAGGGCACGGATCCGCTGAGCGGGCAGCCGGCGTGGGTCGGCCTTCGGGCCGGCAACGACACAGCAGTAGTCGCACGAGAGATTGCAATCGAAGTTCGTGTACAACCACAGGCGCCTGGGCATGAGCGATTCGACCGTCGGCATGCCCGTCGAGACGGGTGTCTGCGAGCCCGACCAGTCCGTCCGAGCCTTGCCCTTGCGCAGGTAGTAGGCGTTCCAGCCCGGCCGTGCGGCATCGGGCACGGTGGACAGAAGCGCGTGACCGCTGGCGGCTTCGAACGTTCGTAGCTGGTCTCCGACTGAAGGCACGGGACTGGAGATTCGCAGGATCTGCCCGTCGGCCAGACCGAGGAGGGCCACGTGCATCCTGATGAGCAATCCGGAATCGAGATCGGAGGACGGTTCATCGAGCGCCGCATGCACCGGCAGCGCTCGGCTGCCGCCGTAGTTCATCTCCGTCGTGGTCATCGGGAACCCTGCACTGGCGCCGGTTCGACAGTTCCGCCTTCGCGCGGGGCGACCCGGGCGAGGGTCGAGTACTGAAAACGCTGCGGGACTCCAGCGGGCGTGTGGTGGAGATAGCGAGTGCTCCCGGTGAGTCGGAACCCGTCGCCGAACTCGGTGGCGATGTCCTCCGGCTCGTAGCGGCGGATCGGCATCCCGCTACAGCGTTCTGGCCCGTCCTGGTCGAAGGTCGCGACGATCGCGACACCGCCGATCGAAACGGTCCGCGTTGCGAGATCCACATAGCGCTGCCTCCCGCCGTCTTCGAGCAGGAAGTGGAAGGCGGCCCGGTCGTGCCAGATGTCGAACCGACCCACATCGGAGACGGCCGTGACGTCGCCCACGACCCATTCCACGGCCGCCGCGCGATCACCCAGCCGTTGCCGCGCCACGGCGAGCCCTGCCTCCGAAACGTCCAGGACGGCGATCCGGTCCAGGCCAAGGTCCAGCAAGTGGTCGACGAGCGAGGAGGCACCCCCACCGACATCGATGATGCTTCGCGCCCCCGCATCCACGGCTTCGGCCACCAACCTGCGCGACGTGCTCGGGTCCGGTTCATACCAGCCCACGGCATCGACCGCCCGGGTGGCATAGATCCAGTCCCACTGGTTGCTCATCATGGACGGACGCCTCGCTCCTCTGGCTTCAGGACCGGTGGGTCCTCGATGGTACCTGTCATTGGCCATGACGCGATGACGGCTTGATGACGTCGTGCCCACTCGGCAGTCCGCGGGGCCGTCCGAGCGTCTGCGGCGAGCCTGTCCGCCAGTGCCCGCAAGTCGTCAACGGTGTCGAGGTCCGGGTGGTCTGAGCCCAAACGGACCGTCCAACCGGCAGCGCCCAGGTCTTCACGTGTCTGGTCCAGGGCCGTTCGCCTGCCCATGGCCTGCTCGCCGAACGCCGTGGTGAGTCGCTGCTCAAGGTCGGGCTGTCGGTCCCGGCTGCTGCTGGACGACCTCCGAGCGGCGACGGGCATGCGCAGTCCGACGAGGTGGTACCCACCATCAGGCGTCGGCCCAAGCACAGCTGCCGAGACACCTTGGTCGAGCATTGAGAGAGCCGCTCGGATCGGGCCAGATCCCAGGGTCGGGCTGTCCCCCGCGATGGCAACCGCGCGGTCCGCGCCACGAGCCGCAGCGTCACGGAAGACATCCGCGAGGGCGCCGGACAGGCCTGGTCTGGTCTGGACCCGG
>JBBRIM010000086.1:0-10953 GCA_038221095.1 Candidatus Limnocylindrales bacterium | reverse complement strand
CCAGCCCCCCGAACTCGATCATCTCGGGCAGCTTGCGAAACTGGGGAGCGCCACCCGACAGGGTGATCGCGGTGGCGATGTTGACCGCCCCGATCACGCTGGCTGCCAGCATCGCCGCGAAGGCCGCCACCCAGTCGATCGGCTGGGGCGGGCCGGCGAACCGTCCGATCGCCCGGAAGACCACGATTGCAACCACGGCCACCAGGACATAGTTCGCAAGGTTGAAGGCCGTCTTGAGCGCCGACTGACGGGACGCCAGCAGGAGGGCGGCCCCGGTCCCGGCAAGCAGAGCCAGCAGGTATTGATCAGGCGGGACCAGGAACAGCCCGACGACGGCGGGGATCTCGCTCAGGGAGAACGCGTGCGTCTCGCGCCGGAAGTGGACCTCGATCACCTTCAGTTCGGTCAGGAAGAAGCCGACGCTGAGCAGGGGCCACGGGATCCAGACTGGGGTCTGAAGGGCCGCCAGCTCCCGAACCCTGAGCAGGTAGCCCAGCACGGCCAGGCCAACCAGGAAGGTCGTGAACGTCCACACGCGAACGGCCGTGGACGGGACACCGCCGCTGGCGGAATGGATCGCCCGGCTGGTTCGTTCGCGCACACTTGGACGCCAGCCGGATGTACTGGGCACGGGCATGCGTCCATTGTTGGGCGCGGATCCGGACGGAGATGCCACGCAGTAGTACGGGTCCGCTGGGGTACCGCGGGCCTCGAGGCCGGGCGAGCCCGCTAGTCGCGCCGGCTTCGGACGAGTCGGCCGCGCCGGGAGATCGCGTGCGTTGCCAGCGCCGCGACCCCCATCGCGATCAGCGCCCGCTCGGCCGACGGCAGTGGCCGGACCGCCGAAAGGAACTGGTCGGCGCGTGCCCGGTCCACCATCCGGAGCAGGGCGAGACCGCGCTGGGTCAGCTCCACGCTGCGTTGGCGGCGGTCCTCGGATTCGATCCGCCGTTCGACCAGGCGCCGACGGACCAGGCCGTCGACCAGGCGCGACGTGGCGGACGGCGAACGGTTGATCGCGTCGGCCAGGTCCGACACGGTCGTGGTGCCGCTGTCTGCGAGCACGTACAGGGCCGCGAGCTGGGTGAACCCGAGTCGAAGGCTGCCCAGTTGCGAGGCGAAGCCGATCACGAGCTCGCGCCAGAGGGCCCGGCCCATGGCCACCCGTTCGGAGATCTCGCGCGGATTCCCGGTCCGGATGCCGGCCGCCACGACCGGCGCCGACAGGTCTGCCTCGAAGATCCGGGCAATCGCCCGGCGCGGAGCGGCAGGTCGGGCGGAACGCAGGGGGCCAGGCCGTTCGGACATGCCGGGAGCGTACGATCCCCGGCGAATCCGTGCAACCTTGCACCGGGTCCGCCCATGACCGAGCCGTGCCCGACTACGCTCGGGTCGATGACCACCGTCGCCTTCGTCTTCCCCGGCCAGGGATCCCAGGCCGTCGGGATGGGCGCTGCCCTGGCTGCCGCCTCTCCGGCCGCAGCCGCCGTATTTGCCGAGGCCGACCTGGCCCTTGGCGAATCTCTCAGCCGCCTCGCCTGGGAGGGTCCGGCCGAGATCCTGAACCTGACCGAGAACGCCCAGCCCGCCCTGCTGGCGACGTCGATCGCCTATCTCGCTGCGTTGCGAGAACGGTGGGCGGACCGGGTCGCGGGCGGCGGACCGGCGGCACCCGTCCCTGTCTTCGGCGCCGGACATTCGATGGGCCAGTACAGCGCGTTCGTTGCCTCGGGTGCTCTCAGCCTGGCCGATGGCGTTCGGCTCGTTCGCGAACGCGGCCGCCTGATGCAGGCATCAGGCTCCGGCCGAGAAGGCCGGATGGCGGCCCTGATCGGACTCGACGAAGCTCGCCTGCCAGAACTCGTGGCGGGTGCCTCGGCGTTCGGTGTGTTCGGCGTGGCCAACCGCAACTCGCCTGGCCAGGTGGTCGTATCGGGTGAACGCGCCGCAGTCGAGGCGTCGCTGGAGCTGGCCCGGACGCTCGGAGCGCGGCGGGCGATCGAGCTGCCGGTCAGCGTCGCGGCGCACTCCCCGCTGATGGCCGAGGCCGCCACCCGGATGGCCGAGGTCCTGGCCGGGGTGACCTTCCACGATCCGCGGCCGGCCGGCCTGGCCAATGCCGATGCCCGCCCGATCCTGACCGGCGCCGGGGCCCGGGTGGAGCTCGTCGAACACCTGACAGCCGGCGTGGACTGGGTCAGGGCAGTCGAGACGATGGCCGCCGACGGAGTGACCACCTTCATCGAGATCGGGCCCGGCCGGGTGCTGACCGGGCTGATCAGCAGGATTGCACCCGGCGCGACCGCAATTGCGACCGACGCCCCAGGCGCCCCCGACGGCCTCGCCGTCCCGTAACCCCGTCCCGTTTCCAGGAGGACCTCCAGACCGTGCGCCAACCCGACTACAACCGCCGCGTCGCCGTCACCGGACTCGGCGTGATCAGCCCCGTGGGCAATGACAAGGCGACCGCCTGGGATTCCCTGCTGAACGGCAAGACCGGCCTGGGCCAGATCACCCATTTCGACGTTGAGCGCTACGAGGCCAAGGCGGCCGGCGAGGTCAAGAACTTCAATCCGCTCGACTGGCTCGATGCCAAGCAGACCCGCCGGACCGAGTCGAGCACCCAGTTCGGCGTCGCCGCGGCCAAGCAGGCGGTGGCCGACTCCGGATTCGAGATCACCGACGAGAACCGCGAGGAGGTCGGGGTCGTCTTCGGGTGCGGCGCCGGCGGGCAGCAGCTGATGATCGACAACCACCACCTCCTCGAGCGCAAGGGCCCCCGCTTCGTCACCCCGACGTTCATCGCCTACGGCCTGGTTGACTCGGCCTCGGGCCTGATCGCGATCGAGACCGGTGCGATCGGCCACAACGTGTGCATCGCCTCGGCCTGTGCCACCGGCACCCACAACGTCGCCGAAGGCGCCGAGGCGATCCGCCGGGGCGATTGCATCGCGGTGATCAGCGGCTCGACTGAATCGCCCCTGCTCGAGGTTGCCCATGCGGGCTTCGGCAACATGCGCGGGCTGGGCATGCCGCGACCGGGTGAACCGCTGGCGACCGTCTCGCGCCCCTTCGACAAGACCCGTGACGGCTTTGTCCTGGGCGAGGGTGCCGGTTCTCTGTTCCTCGAAGATCTCGAGCTGGCCAAGGCGCGCGGTGCCCATATCTACGCCGAGGTCGTCGGCTATGGCTCGGCGGCCGACGGCTGGGACATGATCCAGCCGGTTGCCCACGGTGGCGGTTCGGCCCGGGCAATGAAGATGGCGCTCGACCGGCGGGGTGTACCTGCCGACGAGGTCGACCTGCTCAATCCGCACGGCACCTCGACACCGATGGGCGACGTCCGTGAGGCCGAGGCGATCTGGCACGTCTTCGGCGACCACACCCCCAAGATCGCGATCAGCGCCACCAAGTCGCTGACCGGCCACATGATGGGAGCCGCCGGTTCGTTCGAGGCATTTGCCACGGTGATGTCGGTCGCCGAGCAGAAGATCACGGCAACCCTCAACTACCGCGAGCCCGATCCCGAGTGCGACCTGTATATCGCCACCGAGACCCACGATGCCCGGGTCCGCTACGCCCTCTCCAACAACATCGGCCTCGGCGGCCACAACGGGGCGGTGATCTTCAAGCACTACGACGGCGATTGAGCTGCCGGCCACGGTCGATGACCGCCCGGCGGGGCCCTACAATCGTCGGACCTGCGCTCAGTGAGCCGCCACCTGAGGTAACCCGTGCCGCCCAGTCATGACCCCGCCCGACGCGCCGTGATCACCGGCATGGGTGCCGTCATGCCCAATGGGGGCGACTTTCCGACGTACTGGCGGAGTCTCGTGGGCGGTGTCTCGGGCATCCGCCGGATCCAGTCATTCGACCCCACGAACTTCGAGGTGAAGATCGCGGCCGAGGTCCTGGACTTCGATCCGACCGTGGCCATGGACGCCAAGATGGCCCGTCGAATGAGCCGCTTCATCCAGCTGGGGATGGCCGCCGGCAAGGAAGCCGTCCGGTCGTCCGGGATCGATTTCGCGGCGATGAGCCAGGACCAGCGCGACCGGGTCGGCGTCGTGATGAATACCGGTGGCGGCGGGATCGAGCAGATCATCGACGGGACCCATGTGTCCGATACGAAGGGCCCGCGCTTCGTCAGTCCGTTCGCCGTGCCGGCCCTGTCCGGCTCGATGGGTGCCTGCATGCTGTCGATGGAGTACGGCCTGACCGGGCCGGTGATGACCCAGGTGGCCGCTTGCGCCACGACGGTGATTGCCTTCCACGATGCGCTCCGCCTGATCAGGGATGGCGAGTGCGACGTCGTGATCACGGGTGGCGCCGAGGCCCCCGTCCTGCCCATGGCCATCGCCGCCCTCGGCAATATGGGTGCCCTGAGCAAGCGCAACGACGATCCCGAACATGCCTCCCGCCCGTTCGACTCGACCCGCGACGGGTTCGTCCTGGGCGAGGGCGCCGGAGCAGTGATCGTCGAATCGCTCGAGCACGCCCTCGCCCGGGGAGCCACGCCGCTGGTCGAGATCCTGGGTGGCGCCCTGACTGCCGACGCGTTCCACATCAGCGCTCCCGAGCCGACCGGCCGGGGTGCGACCCGGGCTATGACCAACGCCCTGCGCAATGCCGGGGTCACGACCGACGAGATCGACTACATCGTGGCCCACGGGACGGCCACTCCGCTCAACGATGTGACCGAGACCCGGGCGATCAAGGCCGCCTTCGGTCCCCAGGCGCAGCGGGTCGCGATCAGCTCACCCAAATCGATGATCGGCCACCTGGTCGGCGCCGCTGGGATCGCCAGCGCCCTGGCCGCTATCGGCGCCATCCGCGACCAGATCATCCCGCCCACGGCCAACCTCCGAAATCCGGACCCCGAGTGCGATCTCGACTACGTTCCACTGACCGCTCGCCCGGCCAGAATCGACACGGTCATGGTCAACGGATTCGGTTTCGGCGGCCAGAACGCGGTGGCCGTCTTCCGGCGCTACTCGGAGGCTTGATCGGGCCACGATGATCGGCCAGGTCGTGATCTCGGCGCCGTGGGGACCGGTCCGGCTGGCCGCCGACGAGGACGCGGTGGTCGCCGTCGACCTGATGGCCACCCCTGACTCGTTCGCGCTGACCTGCCGGCGCCGGCTGGGCCAGGTCCCGGTCCCAGCCCGGGAGGCTTCGCCCGGCGTCCGCCGTCGCCTGACCCAGGGCAGCGAGGCGATCGAGGCCCTGCTGGCCGGTGAGCCGGACACCGCGGCGACCGTTCCAATCCGGTTGCCGGGCGCATCCGACTGGGATCGGCTGGTCCTCGACGGCGTGCGCCGGCTGGCCTGGGGCGAGGTGGTCGGCTACGGTCGCCTGGCCGAGCGGATCGGGCGACGGGGTGCAGCCCGGGCGGTGGGTGGCGCTGTCGGCCGGAATCCGATCGGCCTGCTGATCCCGTGCCACCGGGTGATCGCCGGCGACGGCACCCTGGGCGGCTACGGCGGGGGTTGGTTCGGGAACCGTGAGGCGCTCCTCCGGGTCAAGGCGGCCCTCCTCGAGCGCGAGGGGATCCGCCTCGCTCAGAGCTCCCGATGAACGTTCTCGCCGCCTACCGCCGGCTGCTCCACAACGGCCCGCTGGTGCGCCTGCTGGCCGGCGAGTTCGTGTCCTCGATCGGCGACTGGCTCTACCTGGTGGCCCTCCTCGTGGTGGTCTACCAGTCGAGCTCGGACCCGGTCCTCCTCGGGATCGTCGGGGCGGCCCGGGTGCTGCCCTACGTCCTCCTGTCGATCCCGGCCGGGATCGTGGCCGACCGGCTCGACCGACGCCTCGTCCTGCTCGTGACGGATGTAGCCCGGGGCGTGATCATGCTCGGCCTAGCCTGGCTGCAGGCCAGCCATGGGCCGCTCGCCGCCATTGTTGGACTGGCCGTCCTGGCAACCTGCTTCTCGACCTTTTTCGGCCCGACGATCGGCTCGTACCTGCCCAGCCTGGTCGCCGACGAGCGCGAGCTGGGTCCGGCCAACAGTGCCTGGTCGAGCCTCGACAACCTGGCCTTCGTGATCGGCCCGGCGATCGGTGGGATCCTGATCGCCATCGGGGGACTGACGACCGCATTTCTGATCAATGCCGTGTCGTTCGGGGTCATTGCGATCGTGCTCTGGCGGCTGCCCGAGGGTGTTGCCAGGAACACCCCGGAGCCGCCCGCCGAAGGTGCACCTGAACCGCCCAGGTCGGGTCCGCCGGCTGTTCCGGCGGCCCCCGCGAATCTGCCCTTCCGGCCGCTGGCCGGCCTGGCCGTGATCGACATGGCGTCAGCCTTCGCGATCGGCGGGATCGGGATCATGACCGTACTCCTGTCCACCCGCCAGCTGGGCGCCGGCGAGGACGGGACGGGCTACCTCAACGCCGCGATCGGGGTCGGCGGACTGCTCGGCGCGATCGGCTCGGGCCTCGTCGTCGTCCGCAGCCGGCTGGCCGTGCCGCTGATCGCGGGAGCGGTCGCATTCGCGATCGGACTGGTCGGGTTGGGCCTGTCGGCGACGCTCCTGACCGGGTTCATCACCCTCGCCGTTGCCTCGGCCGGCGGTCTCCTGGTCGAGGTCGTCAGCACCACCCTGTTGCAGCGGATTGTCCCGGCCGGAGCCCGCGGCCGGGCGATCGGCTCGATCCAGACGGTGTCCACCCTGTGCTACGCGCTGGGTTCGTTCGCCCTGCCGATCCTGGCCGTGCGGATCGGGGCCGCACCCGTGCTGGCCGGCGCCGCCGTACTGGTCGTTGCTGCGGGCCTGCTCGGGACGGCGTTGATCGGCAGATCCGGTGACGAGGTCACCGACCCGGCGATGGCGGCCGTCGCCCGACGGATCGCCGCCCTGCCGTTGTTTGCCGGGATCCCCGCCTTCCGGGTGGCCGCGACACTTGCCCGCGGTGGCACGCTCGAGCTGCCGGCCGGAGATCCGATCATTCGCCAGGGCGAAGCGGCCGATCGGTTCTACGTGATCCTGGAGGGGAGTGTCGAGGTGACCCAGTCCACGTCTCCGGGCGAACCAGCCGTCCACCTGCGCAACCTTGGGCCCGATGATGCGTTTGGTGAGCTCGGCCTGCTGACCGGCGCACGGCGCAGCGCGAATGTCACGGCCACGACCCCGGTCCGGCTGCTGACCCTCGAGGCGCCGGTCTTCCTCGATCTGGTCACGGCCGGGCCCGAGCTTGCGCCCCGCCTGCTGGCGCTCCATCGCGGCAGTGCCGCCGTCGGAGCACCGGGCGGGTCTGCCGAAGCGAACGCCTGACGCTCCCCCTGTCCGCCAGCCGACACCGCGGCAGTCGCAGATCCGCTGGCCAGCCGGGCGCCCGGCGATATAGGGTGGGTCCGATCACGCCTGATGGCGTGCGCGAACCAGCCCGGCCAGTACCGAAAGGACGAGACGCGATGAGCGACAAGGACACCGGCGAACACGGGATCATCGGCTCCAGGCTCGAGGACGAGGCCGACGTCGAGGGTCACCTGTTCAAGGGCAAGAACGGCCCGGATGAATTCGGCCAGGCCAAGCACGGCACCACCGCCAAGGCCACCGACGAAGAGGAGGCCGACGTCGAGGGCCACTTCTTCACGATCCGCCAGACCGGCAGCAAGGGCGAGTAGCCTCGCGCCAGGGTCCGCCGTCCCCGGGAACCGGCCGGGTCAGACCGGCCGGTTCGCCGTCGCGGCCAGGATCGTCTTCACCTCGAACGGGCTCGCGCTCGGATGGCGGCCGCGGATGAGCGCAGCCAGCCCCGCTACGTGCGGCGCGGCAAAGCTGTTGCCGGTGGCCACCACCCGGCCGCCACCTTTCCAGGCGACCTCGACGTCAACACCGTAGGCGCCGAATTCCACCGGCGGCGCGGGGTTGTAGAACCAGGTCCAGGGGTCCGGGACGTCGTGGGCAGCAACCGACACGACCGCCGCAAAGAGCGATGGATAGCTCGCCCCGGCAACGTTGTTGGCAGCACTCACGAGCAGGCAATTGGCGAAGTACGCCCGGTCGGCCAGCTCGTGGAAGATCGGGAACATCGTCTCGCTCCGTGACGACAGGCTCAGGTTGGCCACGGTTGCGCCCTGGCCGATCGCCCATTCCAGGCCGGCCGCGAAGATCACGCCCTTGCCCCGGTTGTCGGGACCCAGGACGCGGACCGAGACGAGGTCGGCGGCCGGGGCCAGGGCGTGGATGATCCCGGCACAGGCCGTGCCGTGGCCGACCACGTCGAGCCCATCCGGATCCTCGCGGACCGTCGCCTCCTCGTCACCCTCGAGCAACTCGACCACGACGCTGCGCATCAGTCGCCCGCCAACATCGGGGTGGTCGCGTTCAACGCCTGAATCGATGATCGCCACCGTGACTCCAGCCCCGGTGGCTCCGTCGAAGAGGGCCGCCCGGTCGAGTTGGCCGAGCGGCAGGATGCGCTCGAGACCGACCCGTCGCTCACCGGTGAAGGGTTCACTCCAGGCCGGCAGGAGTGCCTCGGTCACGCTGATCCGCGGGCCCGTCCGGCCCGGCGGCGTTGCTCGGACCGACGTTCGGCCCGACGTGCCACCACCTCGAGGATCTCGGCCAGCAGGTCGAGTTCGCCCGGATCAGCCTGGCGCAGCCGGGCCACCCGATCCACGATCGCCCACAGCCGGCCCTCGTCGTCATGATCGAGATCGGCTGTCGCCAGGCCGACGATCCGCTCGATCGTGCCCTGTTCCTCGGGCCGGACCAGCGAGGCCAGGCTCGCCCGGAGCAGGGCAGCCATGTCGCCCTCGACCCGCGAGGCGCGGATGGCGACCGTGGCCTGACCGGCAAAGACGCCGGCCAGCTCGATGTCGCGCAGGCTGAAGGTCGCCGACGAACGCTTGTCGAGGACCTCGAGGACGCCGATCGTGCCCCGCTCATCGATGAGCGGCACGGCCACGATCGAGCGGGGCACGTAGCCGGTCGCCTGGGCGGTGCCCCGTCCGAAGCGGGCATCGTGCTCGACCTCGGACAGAGCCAGGCCCTGGCCGGTGGTGTAGACATAGCCGGCGATCCCCTGGTCGGGAGCGATCGCCAGCCCGATCACGCCCTGGCCCTGTTCGCCGGCTGCAACCTCGAAGACGAGCTGGCCACGGCCCGGATCGAACAGCGCGATCGAGGCTGCCTCGGCGTCGAACAGCGTGACGGTCGTCTCGACGATCGAGCGCAGCAAGGCCCGTTCGGATCCAGCCTCGAGCCGGCTGGCGATCGCGCCGCGCTGGACGATCTGGCGGAGCAGTGCGAGGGCATCTGCGTCCAGCCGGCCGGCGGCCCGCCGGGCCGGGCTCATCGGGCCGTCACCGATCGCTGCTGCGGGCGAGGGCGGCCAGGTCCGGGATGATGATCTGGTCGCGCTCGAGCCGGATCAGGCCTCGGCCGACCAGGTCCTGCAATAGCCGGTTCACCGTCTGGCGAGTGCCCCCGATCATGCCGGCCAGATCCGACTGGGTGTACGGCCATTCGAGGACGACATCCGTCGTGCGTGACGGGTCGGCCTCGCGGGCGATCGCGACGATCCGGCTTGCAAGGCGGCCGGGCAGGTCGAGGAAATGGAGCTCGCCAACGTGGCTCGTCAGGCGGCGCAGCTCGGCGACCAGGCCGGCGATCAGCGCCTTGCGCAGCGCGGGTTCCTCATCGACGAGGAGCTCGAACGGCTCGCGCCGGAGGACGAGGGCCTGGGTCGCCTCGGCCGCGATCGCCGTCGCGCTGTGATCGGCTCCATCGAGCAGGGCCAGCTCACCGAAGAAGTCGCCCCGCACGAGGGTCGCGATGATCGCCGCATCCTCGCCCTCCGGGGACGGCAGGACCACCTTGACCGAGCCCGATTCGAGGACGTACAGGGCATCGCCCGGGTCACCCTGGTGGAAGATCGTCTCGTTGCGCCGGTAGCGCCGAACGCGCAGGGTTGCGCAGACCGTCTCGAGGATGGCATCGTCCACCCGTGCGAAAAGCGCGCAGCGCCGGAGAGCACTGCGCGCAAAGGCTAGTTCGACTGGTCCGTCTGCCATTCGGCCTCGTGGTTCCGCACCGATCCCGGCTGTTCTGGCCGGGATCGGCCCAGTCGGGCGTCAGCCCTTGTGATTACCCCGCTTTGAGTCCTGCTCCGAGCGATGGAGCCGAGCGTCGTTGGCGAGCTGGTGCTGACGGGCATCCCGCTCGACTTCGGAGTTACGAACCTTGGCGATCCGCATGGACGAGTTGGCATCGGGCATCCAGTGACCCTCGACGTCGTCCTCGCCGGTGGCCTTGGCGGTCGTGCCGTGCTTGGCCTGGCCGAATTCGTCGGGGCCGTTCTTCGTTCTCATTGTCGTCTCCTGTGTCCCCGCCGGTGGTCCGGAGGTGCCACCGGTCGCTCCGGGGCTGTGCGCCAATCTTGGCCGACGATGCTCGAACCGTCCAGCGATTTCGACGACTCGGGAAGTGTCATCTTGGCGACGTTTCTTCCGTCCAATCTGGAACGCCACGCTGGGACAGGGCTACTGGCGGGTCACCGGGCGCATCGGGTAGACGCCCACGATCACCGGCGCCTCGGGATCCAGCTGGAGCTCATAGCCGACTTCACCGGCGCGGACCAGGTCACCCAGGATCCGGCCCTCACGCACGGGCAGGCCGACAAACACCCGGCCATTCTCGATCGCGAATGCCGTGACGTCGTCATCCTGGCTCTCGAGCCCGAAACGGCGCCGAATCTCGTGGACCGGCAGGTAGGCCCGGCTCTTGATGAACCGGCGCAACTGGGCGGGCGTGCAGCCGGCGGGGTTGGGTCCGGCCTGATCGCCGGGGACGGGCGTCGCGCTGGTCGGCACGTGGAGGGCCGCCATTGGCATGGGCGCGGTCGCGAAATCGTCGACGGGCGGCGCGGTCAGGGCGGGCTCGGTTGCCAGCGGTGCCCGTCTGACTTCGTGCGGGACTTCAGTCGGGGCGGCCGGCAGGCGCACCG
>JBBRIM010000085.1:0-11035 GCA_038221095.1 Candidatus Limnocylindrales bacterium | reverse complement strand
AGCCGGAATCCATCGCGGAGCGCGACCAGGTCGGCGCGCGCGCCTTCGACCGTCGCCCGGACGGGGGTTCCCTCGACGATTGCCGCGTGGAACGAGCGGACCTCGTTGCGGAAGGCCTCCTCGTAGGAGACGCGCCGGTTGATCGTCGTCAGCCCGGCGGGCGTCCCATCCGAGCGGCGCTCGGTGAGCCGCGTCGGGTGGTTGCGCAGGTAGGGGGCCGGGAACGTCAGCTCCAGGATCCGGTCGCGGCAGTAGACGGTGACCCGCTCGCGGTAGTCGGCGACGCCGGGCAGGCTGAGATGTTCGAGATGCGCCCGTCCCTCGCCGGGTAGCGCCCAGGCGAGGCTGACGCCCCGACCCTCGTCGAACCACGCCGCATCGGCCGTCGGGATTGGGGCGTGGATCCCGACCGATGCCAGGAGGTGGTGGGCCAGGCTCACGTCGTGGACGAGCGAACTCAGGTATCCCCCGAAGGCGCGCTCCTCGCCCGGCATGGGCTCACGGCCGAGCGCCTCGCGCACCGCCTTGCGGCCACCTTCCCGTGTCTCGGAACTGAGCCCTGCCGGCACGTCGCGGCCCACGGTCAGCCCGAGGTGGTCCACGAATGGCCCTTGATCGGGGTCGTTGACCTCCACGGACAGGTACGCGATCTCCGTTTCGCCGTGGCCGAGCAGCTCAACCATCCGCTCGACGGCCGGGTCGTACAGCTTCATGTAGCCGACCTGGACGACCCGCTCGCCGCGCGCAGCGATGATCTCGTCGCACTCGGCGACGGTCAGCGCCAGGGGCTTCTCGCAGAGCACGTGGACGCCGGCCGCAAGGGCGGTCAGCACGGCTGCCGTATGGGCCGGGTCGGGCACCGCGATGACGACGGCGTCGAGGCCAAGCGTCAGTGCCTCTTCGAGCGTGGAGCAGGTGTTGGGGACTCCGAAGCGCTCCGCGATCCCCTCCCGCGCGGCCTTCGACGGATCCGCGACGGCCACGAACTCGATCCGCTCGCGCTCTTCCCAGAGGCTCGTCGCGTGGGCCGCCTGGCCGGCGAGGCCGGCCCCGAACAGGGCCACCCGAAGTCGACGTGCGGAGCCGGTCATCGTCGGGGCGCCTGCCCGGGTGCCCAGCGCACGTTCTGGACGAACTTGGTCTGGTCAACCAGGTCGCGGTGCTCGGCGATCTTCGCCAGCATCGTGTCGATCAGCTCCTCGGACAGCAGGCGGGGCTGGAGGCCGAGCGAGAGCAGCTTCTCGTGCTTCGGGTTGTAGTAGTGCTGCTCCATCTCGATCCGCGGGTTCGCGGCGTGGCTGATCGAGACCGACCAGCCGAGGTGCTCGCCGGCGGTCTTCACCTTGTGGGCCAGCTCGAGGACGCTGAACTGTTCGGTGAACTGGTTGTACACGCGTAGTTCGCCGCTGTCGGCCGGGTTGGCGACGGCCAGGGCGACGCACTGGATCGTGTCCCGGATGTTCAGGTAGCCGCGGGTCTGGCCGCCCTTGCCGTAGACGGTCAGCGGGTGTCCGACGGCGGCCTGGACGCAGAAGCGGTTGAGGGCAGTCCCGAAGACCTCGTCGTAGTGGAAGCTCGTCGAGAGGCGCGGATCCATGGCCGACTCGTCCGTCTCGACGCCGTAGACGACGCCCTGGTGGAGGTCGGTGGCGCGCAGGCCCCAGATCCGGCAGGCGAAGTGGATGTTGGCGCTGTCGTGGACCTTCGAGAGGTGGTAGATCGAGCCGGCCGTCTTGGGGTACAGGAAGGTGTGCTCGCGGCCGTTGTGCTTGACGGTGAGGTAGCCCTCCTCGATGTCGATGTCGGGCGTGCCGTACTCGCCCATCGTGCCCAGCTTGACCAGGTGCGCCTCGGGCGTCTTGTCGCGCATGGCGAACAGGACGTTGAGGTTACCGATCACGTTGTTCGACTGGGTGTACGCGGCGTGCCGGGCCGAGATCATCGAGTAGGGCGCCGAGGGCTGCTCGCCGTAGTGGACGATCGCGTCCGGCCGGAAGCCGTCGACCACCGATTCGACGAAGGCGTAGTCGGCCAGGTCACCCACCAGCAGCTCGATCTCCCTCCCGGAGACCTCCTGCCAGGCCCGGATTCGCTCGTGCAGCGTCGTGATCTGGAAGAGGGGACGGACGCCGAGCTCGAGCTCCCACTGGCGCTTGGCGAAGTTGTCGACGACGGCGACGCGATGGCCGGCAGCCGAGAACGCCATCGCGGTCGGCCAGCCCAGGTAGCCGTCACCGCCGAGCACCAGAATTCGCTGGGTCACCGTGTTTCCATCCGGGCCAAGTATGACGTGGCCACGACGGTGCCGGGGAACACCGCCGACCTGGTCATGCGCCGCGGCTGGGTGCTCTCGGCGCGCTCCTCGTGCTACCGTGCCCGCGATGTTCATTCGCCAGTTCCAGCTGGAGGGACTCGGCCACCTCTCGACCCTGATTGGCGATGAGGAGGCCGGGCTGGCGGCCGTCGTGGATCCGCGCCGGGACGTCGATATCTACGTCGAGGCGGCCGCCGAACGGGGCCTGCGGATCAGCAGTGTGATCGAGACCCACCTCCACAACGACTACGTCTCGGGCGGCCGCGAGCTGGCCGCGGCCACCGGTGCCGAGCAGGTGATCGGGGCCGGCGCAGAGCTGGGCTACGCGTACCGGCCGATGCGCGACTGCGACACGGTCTCGGTCGGGGCCCTGGCGTTGCAGGTGCTCGACACCCCCGGTCATACGCCCGAGCACGTGGCCTACACGGTCGCCGACACGAGCCGAGCGGATGAGCCCATGCTGATGTTCACCGGCGGATCGCTGCTGGTCGGAGCGGTCGGTCGGACCGACCTGCTCGGCTCGGCGAACGCGCTGCCCTACGCCGAGTTGATGTTCCACACGCTCCACGACCGGATCCTGCTCCACGAGGATTTCGTGGGCGTCTTCCCGACCCATGGCGCGGGGTCACTCTGCTCGACGGGGATCGGCTCGACGCTCAGCTCGACGATCGGCTTCGAGCGCCGCTACAACCCGCTTCTCCAGCCGACCGAGGTCGATGCGTTCGCCCGGGCACTGCTTGCCGGCCAGCCGGCCGTCCCGCGCTACTTCACCCGGATGCGCCCGACGAACCAGGCCGGACCGCGGATCCTGGGCGGGGTTCCGGCGCCGATGGCCGTCGCGCTGGGCGAGGTGCGCCGGATCATGGCGAGTGGTGGGGTCGTCGTGGACCTGCGTCTGCCCGAGACGTTCGCCGCGGGGCATATCCCGGGTTCCGTGTCGATCCCGGCGGGCTCGTCGTTCGGGACGTGGCTGGGCTGGGTCGTTGACTACGATCGGCCGGCGGTCTTCCTGCTGCCGGACGGGGCAGGGGATCTTGCCGCTGCGAGTGGCCTGGCCGCGGCGAGCGGCGTGTCTTCGGCCTGGGATGAGGCGATCCGCTGGGCGCTTCGGATCGGCCACGAGTCCGTCGTGGGCTGCCTGGAAGGTGGGTTCGACGCGTGGCGTGCGGCCGGCCTGCCGACCGAGTCGAACGGCCGGCTCAGTGTCACCGAGCTGGCCCGGGCCGTGGACCGGGGCGGGCCCGACGCGCCCCTCGTCGTCGATGTGCGCCAGGCCAGCGAGTTCGACGAGGGTCACGTGACCGGGTCGTGGCACATCGGCGCCGGCGACCTGCCCGGCCGCCTCGCCGACCTGCCCCACGACCGCCCGATCGCCACGATGTGCGGCGTCGGCTACCGGGCCAGTGTGGCCGCGTCGCTGCTCGATGCGGCCGGCTTCACCAACGTCAGCTGGATCGCTGGCGGCATGGACGCCTGGAAGGCCCAGGATCTCCCGCTCGACACGGGCCACGCTGACGCGGCGCTTGCTCCGTTGCCCGTGGAGCATGGCCACTCGCACGCCTAGACCCGTATCGCTCGGAGTCCAAGCGACAAACCAGGGAACGTCGGCTCCTCCTCGGTTCGTCGGCCAGCCGCCCGGAGCGTGTGTACTCAGAACCTCAAACTGGTCAAACGCCCGTCCAGCTGCCCAGATTCGTGAGCCGCGGGGCGCGTTGACACCCGTCGCGGGCCTGATTTGCGCCGGATCGAGGCATCGGATGCCCGCTGGAGATCCGATTCAGCGGGTTGAGTCCCCAAGACGGCCCGAACCGCGTGGGATTCGGGTCGAAACCCATGCGTTTGAGGTTCTGAGCACACATCGGCGCGAGGTACCGCGCAACGGCTGGGTCCAGTGCACTGGGTACAACAAAGTGGCGGGAGCGAGCCCGTTTCGAGGCCATTTGGACCTCTGAAGGACTCCAATCGGCTGGGACGGCCCGGTCGTTGGTGAAATCCGGCCGCATTGAGCTAGATTCAGGGCCCGTCCGAGGGCTCGTGACCTCCTTCGAGGCGTCGTCGGCGCGATTTCGCTGCACAAGGCCGAGTTTGTTGTACTCAGTACACCCCTCGGATCGCGAGCGGCCTCTGAACGCGGGCCGCCCCCCTGACGTGGCCGCCGCGCGGTCAGTCGCCCGGCGGGAGGACCGCCACGGAATCGCCGATCCGGATCCGGCCCGGCGTCACGACCGTGCCATACACGCCGAAGGGCAGCGGTTCGGTGGTCGGGACGCCGCCGCGGGTCGTGGCCAGCAGTTCGAGCGTGTCGAGGCTGCGCCGGCCCGTGTCGGGATCGTGGGTCGTGACGGCGCAGCGCCCCACGTTCCCGCGCATCTCCACGACCACGTCGCCCAGCCGCACCCGCCGGCCTAGCCAGGCGTCCTCGCCGTACGGCTCGAGCCCGTCGACCACCGACGACATCCGGAAGCGCCGCGGGTCTAGTGGCTCGTCGAGGCCGGCAGCCGCGGCCAGGGCCTGCAGCGAGCCGCGCGAGATGATCGTGAAACCGCCGCCTTCGTCGGCTCGATCAATCCCGCCGTTCTCGTCATCGGCCCTGACGAGTCGAAGGGGCTGACCTGCCCACTCGCTCAAGGCCGCTGAGAACGGTCCCTCGATCTCGTGCGTTGGACGACCCTCTCCGTACAGGATTGCGGTGACGGCGGGCCCGAGCATGATCGGGGCGGCAGCCACCGAGCCATCGGGGAACCGGAGTTCGAGCGTCTCCGGATCGTGGCCGATGATTGGCACGATCGTTGCCAGCGGACCGATGCGCTTGCCGGCCACGAGGCGGTCGTTCGGGTCGATCAGCAGGAAGCGCCGGTCGCCGCGGATGCCATCTGGCCCCACCGGGACCTCGGCCTGCTCGATCAGTGCCATCGCCTTGACCGGAGCCATCGCCAGCCAGGTAACAGCCGCCGCCTCAGCCAAGGTGTACGCCGAGGAATCCCAGCACCCCGACGCCCAACAGGATCACGTCGAGCAGGATCACCAGCCCCACTGCCACCCACGCCAGCAGGTTGGCGATCCGGCCATTGGCGTGCTTGCCCATCAGCGCCTTGTCGTTGACCAGCAGGACCATGAACACGAGCACGATCGGCAGCAGCAGCCCCTGGAGGTACTGCGACGAGAGGATCACCGGCAGCAGGTCGATCCCGGGGATGAGCACGACCAGCGCGCCGGCGAACAGCACGAAGGTGTAGATCCCGAAGAAGGCCCGGGCGTCGCCGAATCGCTTGCCCACGCCCGACTCCCAGCCGAACGCCTCGCAGATCACGAACGAGGTCGAGATCGGCATGATCGTCGCGGCAAGGACGCTCGCCCCGAACAGGCCGATGGCAAACAACGCCGAGGCGAGATTGCCGGCGACCGGCCTCAGCCCCAGGGCCGCATCACTGGCCGTGTTGATCGACCCCCCGACGGCATGGATCGTGAGCGCGGTGGCGATCACGATGAAGACCGCGATCACGTTGGTCCAGACGGCGCCGCCGATCGAATCAACCTGCTCCAGGACGAGCTCATCCTCGCCGATGCCCTTCTCGGCCACGGCGCTCTGCAGGTAGAACTGCATGTACGGCGTGATCGTCGTCCCGACCACCCCCACGATCAGGAGCAGGACGCTGGCCGACATGCCGTTGATGTTCGGCGAGATCAGGGCGTGGCCGATCTGGCCCCAGTCGGGCTTGGCCAGGATCGCCGAGAAGATGTACGTCACGAACACCAGGGCCACCGCCAGGAAGACTCGCTCGACGGTGCGGTAGCTCGAGAACAGGACCAGGGCCCAGATCAGGACGGCCACCAGCGGTACGGTCAGGTAGCGCGAGATGCCGAAGATCTCGAGGGCCGCCGCCGCGCCCGAGAACTCGGCGACGGTGTTGGCCAGGTTGGCAACCAGCAGGACGAGCATCGCGAACGCCGTCCAGCGCACCCCGAAGCGATCCCGGATCAGGTCTGACAGCCCCTGCCCGGTGACCACGCCCAGGCGCGCCGCGATCTCCTGCACGACGGCCAGGATGCAGATCGTGATCGGGAAGATCCAGAGCAGGCCGATGCCCGTCTGGGCGCCCATCACGCTGTAGGTGGTGATGCCGCCGGCGTCGTTCCCGGCGACTCCGGCGATCAGGCCCGGACCCATCACCGCGAGGAATGCGATCAGCCCGCGCCGGCCCCGGAACCGCCCGCGCAGGCGCAGGAACTCGCGGTTGGCGATCCGGTCGCGCAGCCGGTCGAGGAAGCCGATCTTTGGCGGTCGACGGGCTGGCCCGCGGCGTTCGGTCGGGTGGCGCCAGGTCTCGACGGCCCGGCGGGCGCCGGTCTCGGCCTGGCGCGCGACGCCCCGGACCGTGGGCAGCTGGGGCACGGCCTAGCGGCGCGCGAAGAGGCGCGGCAGGCGCCTCTTCCAGGCGGTCGGCAGGATCGTGTCGAGGGCGTCGTCGACGGTGACGATCCCGGCCAGCCGGCCGTCCTCGTCGATCACCGGCACGGCCAGCAGGTTGTAATGGGCAACGACCTCGGCCACCTCGTCCTGGTCGGCCAGCACGCCGACCGCGACCGGTTCCTTGATCATCACCTCGCCGATCGGGGTGTTGGGGGCGGTGACGATCAGGTCACGCAGGGACAGGACGCCGGCCAGCCGGCCGTCGTCGTCGGTCACGTAGATGTAGTAGATCGTCTCGGCGTTCGGCTCGAGCTGGCGGAGCATGTCGATCGTCTCGGCTGCAGTCAGGTGGGCCGGGACCGCCACGAACTCGGTGGTCATGATCCCGCCGGCGGAATCCTCGGGGTAGCCGAGCAGCTCCTGGACCTCGGCCTTCTCGTCCTTCTCCATCAGGGCCAGGATCTCGTCGCGGGTCGTCTGGGACAGGTCGGCCACGAGATCGGCCGCGTCGTCCGGCGACATCTCCTCGAGGATGTCGGCCGCTCGTCCGGGCTCCAGGTCCTCGAGCACCTCGACCTGGGTCTCGGGCTCCATCTCCTCGATCGCATCGGCCACGGCGTCGTCGCCCAGCGAGGCCAGGACACCGGCCCGGTCGCGCGGGGCGAGCTGATCGATGATCGTGGCCAGGTCCGCCGGGTGGAGCTCGGCCAGTCCGGCGTGGGGCACCCGCAGCTTGATCGAGGCAATCGAGGTCTCGACCGGGTCGACGTCCTCCCAGTCGATGTACTTCTCGGGCACGCTGACCCGCAGGTTGCGGGCGATCGTGCGCATCCCGCCCTCAACCCCGAGCCGCCGCAGCAGGCCGGCGGCGCCCACGTCAACGGCGACCAGGTGGAGCGCGCCCTCCACCTCGTCGAGCCGGAGGTCGTTGACCCGGACCACCTTGCGCCCGTCGATGTCGACGATCTGCTTGTCCATCAGGTCGGCCCGCAGGAGGATCTCGTCCGGGCGCTGGTGGAACTTGCCGAGGTCGACGGTCAGCGTGCTCAGCTTGGCGCCGGAGTCGTCGAGACGGTCAACCGAGGTCCAGGGCAGGAAGATCCGCCGGCGATCGGTCTCGACGACCAAACCGGTCACGGGCGGGTACCTGTCGCCGACGGCGACGATCAGGTCGGCAACCTTCCCGATCGGCTCGTCGTTCCGGTCCCGGACCGGCCGGCCGATCACCTGGCTCAGGTAGAGCATCTGCCACCTCGCGGCGGGTCCGTCCCGCGCGTCGGTGGCACACTCCCAGGGGAGCGTGGACCTCAGCGGACGAGGCGGACCGGGTGCTGACGGACGAACCTGGCGGGGCCTGCGATCCATGCGGGGCTGGCCGCCGTCCTGTGACTGGGTCCTGACTCCACGAGAGGAGGGGTCCTCCGGTGCTTGCTTGGAGATTCCGAGCGCGCCAATTCGTGCCGCACAGCCGTCGCCCGGAACCGGCCTGAGTGTAGTCGTCCGATTCCGGGCGGGTCAACCCGAACCGGGGTTAGGAGATGGGGCGGTCCGAATGGGCCGACCCGGCAACCTCGCGCACGTCGGCGACGGCCTGGGCGACGATCGCGCTGGCGGTCGCCTGCTTGGCATCGGCCGGCAGGCCGAAGACGACTGCCTCGAGGCGGCCATAGGCGGCGAGCACAAGGCGGACGAGTCGGGCGACCTCGGTTGGCTGGTGGCCGAGCATGGTGAGCGTCTTCTCGACCTGGATCGTGTGCTCCCGGATGTGGCTCGACCAGCGGCCCAGGCGGAATCCGATTGAGACGGGGAAGCCCGCCCAGCCGGAGCCGAGGGCCAGGGCCGTGGCGGGCAGGCCGGCCAGCCGTTCGGTGGACAGGTCGAGGATCGCGTCGAGCCGGGCGATCAGGTCCTTTGGCGTGCCGGCCACCTCGTCGGTCGCCTCGTCGGGGAGATCGGTCCAGAATTCGTCCGGGACGCGCGGCACCAGACCTGGGTCGTCGAGCCGGGCACCCTGGTTGAGCCACCAGGCGGTCCCCCAGCCGTAGGCGCGCTGGCCGCTGATCACGTGGCCGAGGGTCAGCCGGATCGTCCACTCGGCTTTGCCCGGCTCGGTGTCCCAGTCGGCGTCGGTGAGGCCATGGAGGAGGCCGTTCAGGTCCCATCGGGCGGCGGTTGCCGGCCCGATCAGGCGGGCGGCGCCGGACCTTGGCGGTCCCTCGGCGAATGCTGCTTCGGCATTGGCCGTCGCCTGTTCGAGGATCTCGTAGGCCCGGTAGAGCGCGTAGCGCAGCTCGACCTTGCCCTTCGAGGTCCAGCTCCACTCATTCTCGAGGGCGGCGTCGGAGAGGGCCGCGAGATCGGCGATTGCTGCCAGGATCTCGGTTCGAGCCGCCAGGATTGCCGGCGCCAGCGGCCGCGGCGGCACGTTGGCGGTCAGCTCGAGGAGCGGGGCGTCAGGGGTCGTCATGCGCGCAGCGTAGTCGCCCGGCTGTCCCCGGACAACTCAGAGTCCGAGGAGTCGGGCGAGAAGTTCGAAACCCGTCTCCGTTCCGGTCCAGTGGGTGCGCAGGCCTTCCAGACCTACCCGCCGGCCGGCCCAGCGCAGAACGAACGCCGCCACGGCCAGGTCATCGACGGAGCCCAGGCCGGGGATGAAGTCCGGGATCAGGTCGATCGGGCTCAGGAGATAGACCAGGAGGCCGCCGAGGGTCACCTTCACGCTGCGTGGGGTACCCGGATCCGCGATCAGCGAGCGCACGAGCCGGACCAGGTCGGGGATCATCCGGAGCATCGGGCCGGCCACCGCCCGCGACGGTCGATGCAGCCAGATGACGGCGATGAACACGAGCCAGACCACGGCGAGGGCGGCTACTGCCACGACCAGACCGCCGAGAATGCCCACGCCGGGATGGTAGCCCAGGCCCAGGATCGGAACCGGCGGACGGCTTGTGGCGTCGAGGGCTCATGCGCAGCCTGATTCTCGGCTTGTTCCTGGTCATTGCGGCTGGCGCCTGCACTTCGCCGCAGACTGGGCCCACCTACCAGATCGAGGGCAAGGCGCTGGCCGGTCCGACCTGCCCAGTCGAGCCGGCTTCACCGTTGCCCGGCCAGTGCGCGGATCGCCCCGTAGCCGGGGCTGTCCTGGTCATCACCGATGCCACGGGCCACGAGGTTGCCCGCGTCGCGACCGCCTCCGATGGATCCTGGACCGCGTCCGTCCCGGCCGGCACGCTCACGATCACTCCGCAGGCGGTGCCGGGACTGCTCGGTACCGCCAGGCCGGTCAGCGTGACGGTGGGTGCGGACACGCACCCGTCGGGCATCCAGATCGCCTACGACACCGGGATCCGCTAGAGGCGACTCGGCCACGACGGCGACGTCCTGCGGGCGCGGGCCGGGTTTCGCGGGTTTCGCGGACGGGACCCCGGCGTGGCCTTAACGATTCGCGTTCCTGGTGCATGGTCGCTGTGAGCATGAAGCGACGCCTTAAGTCATCGCCCGGGCCGTCGCCCGGGCCGTCGCCACGGGGTCGTTCGGGTCGATCGTGCGGGCGGCACGCTCAGATTGGTCGACGGACCTCCAGGGCGAACGGTCCCGACTGCCTCAACTCGGCCTAGTGACCCAGGCTTGTGCACGCAGCGACCATGAACGAGGAATCGGTCAGCTCAAGCAATGTAAATTGCGAGTTCAGGCTTTGAGGCCAACGCCGCGAGGCCGAGCCAGGCGCCGGCCAACGCCGCGAGGCCGAGCCACGCAACGGCCCGAGGCCAGCCGGCCCCGCCGGCCAACGCCGCGAGGCCGGGCCGCCGGAATGGCCGAGGTTCAGCGGGTGGACAGGGTACCGGTGCGGGCGGCCGCCGCGTCGAGGGCAACTCGCAGGGAGGTTCCGCCGGACTCGGCGTGGCCGCAGCGGTTGCACATCCACTCCATTTCGTCCACGCCTGACAGGTCGACGCAGGTCAACCTGCCCCGAGGCCCGGTGATGATCGCTCGGTGATTGCCAAACCACTCGACTGCCCCGCAGCCAGGGCAGCGTCCATTGACTCGGCGGCGCGCGTCAGCCAAGTGAGAAATCCTCCAGCGGTCCCGGCCGCGTGGCTATCCCCACCGGGATGATCGACTCGCGGGCAAACTGTGTCCATCGGGCATCTGACCTAGTTCGAGCCTGACCTTAGCCCGGATCCACCGAAGTTCCGGCTGATCCGGCCGGTGATGGCCGAGACGGACGGCCAACAGACTGCCGGGGCGGTCACGCCGAGATTTGACTGCCGTGAAGCAAGCGCGGATGGGCCGAGCCCGGCCGATCGAGA
>JBBRIM010000084.1:0-11059 GCA_038221095.1 Candidatus Limnocylindrales bacterium | reverse complement strand
GCGGAGAATGTCGTCGAGGCGACCTTGCAGAAGGGTACGGCCGAGGGGCTCGTAGCGGTGGAATCACGCGATCACCCGATCCGAGCCGTGGGAGTCAGTCCGTCGGACCGGCTCCGTCATTGCGCCAGAAGGCAGCCAGGGCACCTGCAACGGCCCGCTGCTGATCAGGCGTCAGCCGGCGTCCGAACTCCCGCTCGATGATCGGCAGATGCGCCGCGAACGCTGCCTGATGCTTGCCGAACCCATCGGGAGTCAGGACCACGAGCACCCCCCGGCGATCGCCCACGACCGGCTCACGGCGCACCAGCCCGGCGGCTTCGATGCGATCAACGAGGCGGGTGATCCCGCTCCGCGTGAACAGCGAGTGCTGCTGCAGGTCCTGCATTCGCAGGCTGTTGCCGGGTGCGTCATAGAGCTGGGCCAGGACGTCGAGCCAGGAAAGGGGGATGCCGGCGGTGGCGATCAGGTCCGGTTCGGCAACCTGGAGCACCCGGGCATTCGCGTACAGGACGCCCCGCCAGGCATCCATCCAGAGTGCTGCCGGTCGGTTGGGATCCTCGTCTTTGGCCATCACCTGATCCTACACCCAAGATTGTGTCATGGCAACATCTGCTAGATAAGTGATTGACAAGACAGATAGTGTCAGTACACTGAACCAAGGGACTGCGAGTGCCAGGACCAGCCCGGGCCGCACCCGAATGAGGAGACCATCGCCATGGCAACACTGTTCGTTCGTCACCAGGTGGCCGACTATGGCAGATGGCGCAAGGTCTTCGACGGATTCGGACCAACCCAGAAGGCGCTCGGTGTTCAGGCCGCGGCTGTCTACCAGGCCACCGACAACCCGAACGACATCACCGTCAGCCACGACTTCGCGACCACCGAAGCCGCCCATGCCTTCGCCAACAGCGCGGAGCTCCACGAGGCCATGTCTGCGGCCGGGGTCAGTGGCGCCCCATCGATCTGGTTCACCACGCGCGCCTAGTTCAGGCATCGTCGAGCGGGACCCCGCGGGCCGAGCTCGCCGGCGGGGTCCCGTGAGCTGCGGGTGACATGGTCTTTGGCAGGTCGAATACCCTGCCCTCGTGTCCCAGCTCTGCGAGACGCGGAGCGCCGTTCGCCCGATCTGGCTGAACCGGGATAGGAAGGGGACAGATGGTGTTTGGGCCTTCGACAGGTCAGGCTGGAACGGCCTCGCGGGTTCGTGGCGCGCTCCTGCTCGCCGATATCTCGGGCTATACGAGCTTTCTCCAGGGCGTGGGCGAGGCCCATCAGGCAATCGTCCTCGATTCGCCCGAGCCGCCGCCCGCCTACGCCCTGATGTCATCCCTGCTCGAGACGATCATGGCCTCGCTCATCCCGCCGTTCCGCCTGGCCAAGCTCGAGGGTGACGCCGTCTTCGCCGTCGCCGCCGATGGAGATCTTCCGATCCGTGGTGCTGCCATCACGGCCTGCTTCCAGGATTGTCATGCGGCCTTCGCGGCGCGGCTCGCCGAGGCCAACTCCCTGTGGACCTGTACCTGCGACGCGTGCGCGCGGATCCACTCCCTCGACCTCAAGTTCGTGCTCCACCACGGCGAATTCATCGCCCAGCGCATCGCCGGCCAGGACGAGGTCCTGGGGCCCGATGTCAATGTTGCCCACCGGCTCCTCAAGAACCATGCGCTCGAATTGAGCGCAGGGCGGCCGTACGCACTGCTGACGGATGCCGCACTTGCCGCACTGGGCGTACCGGCGGTGGGGATGCTCCCTTCGACCGAGACCTACGACCACCTCCCCCCGATTCAGGTCTACGTCCTGCCGCTTGGCTAGCTCGCGACCCACAGCGACCCGAAGGCCGTGGAGACGCCACCCGCGAGCGAGAGCTCCTGCATGCGGCGACGGAGGTGACTGCGGGCGGCGTACCTCGCTTCGGGGGCGAGCCCAACGATGCGCCTCAGACGAACGGTGCGACGCCCTCGGCAAGCAGCTCCATCAGGTCGACCTGGGCTGGGTACTCCAGGAGCGGGAGGTGGCTCCGCGCCACGAATTCGACGGGAACTCTGGCCTGCTTGCCGATGTCGAGGAGCGTCTCGACCAGTTGATCCGGGGTCCCGGCGTATGTCGCGCGGCCCGTCAGCAGCGCCTCAGCCGGCCGATCGAACTTGGGCGGCGCCGGCGGTGGGAGTGGCCGGGTCGCCGAGGCGCCCATGTCCGAATACTTCCACTGCATCGCCCAGGCCGGATCACGGTAGCGGGCGAGCGCCTCTGCGCGAGACGCGCCGGGCAGCAGCACGGAGTAGTGAATGAATCGGAAGTCCGAGGGGTCGCGGCCGATGCGCTCGCACTCGTCGAGGACCCAGCCCACCTGCTCGCCGAACTTCTCGGCCAGGGTGCTCACGAAGATCCCATCGGCGAGCCGCGCAGCCCGGCGGATGGCAGGCTCAGCGCCACCGCCCACGATGACCGGGATCCGGGTCGGGGGAACGGGTCGGACGGCGAGCGTCGGGAAGTCGTAGACCGCGCCCCGGTGCGTGAACGGCTCGCCGGTCCACGCCTGCGGCAGGATCTGGAGGATCTCATCCATGGCCACCCCTCGCCGGCGTGCGTCGGCGCCGAGCCCGGCGAACTCCACCTCGGACCAGCCCAGCCCAAGGCCCAGGATCAACCGGCCATGACTGAGCAGCTGGACGGTCGCTGCATCCTCCGCAAGGCGGAGCGGGTGGTGCATCGGGGCCAGGATGACGCCCGTGCCGAGTTGGATCCGTGACGTCGCCTGCGCCAGCGCTGCACCGACGACCAGGAGCGAGGGCATGTACCCGTCATCGACGAAGTGGTGCTCAGTGGTCCAGACGGAGGTGAACCCGAGTCGCTCTGCCTCGACCGCCAGGCGGACGGTCTCGTCGTACGTCCGGGACCAGTCGGTCTCGCCCGGCCGAAGCTGCGCGCTGAGTAGTCCGAAGCCAAGTCCCATGGTTGCCGTTGACCGCCTCGCTTGTTGGGCCTCAGAGCGCAAGGTGCAGGCGGAGCGCCTCGTCGATCTTGAGCATGATTGCGGTGGGGACGATGCCCAATCGGGTGCCGATCCGCTCGATGGCCACGGATCGGACCTGCTCCGCCTGGGCCTTCGATTCGCGGTCGAGGCCCGTATCTTCGGCGGGCAGCAGGACCTGGAACGGGTAGACGTGTTCGACGTTCGAAGTCACCGGGACCACGGTGATCACGCCTCGGCCAAGTCGGCCGGCCGTAGCGTTGGCGGCATCGTTGCTGACGACGATTGCCGGGCGGCGCTTGTTCGACTCCGAGCCCCGGGTCGGATCGAGATCAACCGAGCGAATATCGCCACGTCGCATCATCGCGCGGACCCATCCCCGGCGGTCGACTCCCAGAGTTCCGCGTTGGCACCGGCCGCCCACTCGTCCCAGGCGCCTTCGTAGGACGCCGCGAGTTCGGCCGTCCGTAAGAGGCGGACCGCTCGGTGCAAGGCAGCCGAACGAGACTCGAGGCCCTGCTCCCGCGCGTACTCGTCGAGGAACTCGACGTCGTCGCTGGGCAGGCTCACACCAACCTTCATACCATAATCCTACCAGAGGTGGTCAGGTGGTGGCAACAACGGGGACGCCATGTGCATCCGGATCCCGATCGAGGGTGTTGGCGAGACTTCAATCGCGCGAGTGGGCACCCGGTGCCTCGAGCTCTCGGATCCGATCGGGCTCGGTGCCTGGACCGGCGCGGCCGGGTGATCCAGCGGGCCGGCTACCCGACGACCTGGATCTCCACGCCGAGCGCCTCGTACAGCGGCCGTGCCCGTGTATCGCCGGAGACGAGCCGCCGTCGGTGTTGGCGCGCGGCTGCGCCAACGAGCGCGTCGTAGACGGCGCCGCCCGAGACGCCGAGCTTGGCGAGCTCGAAGCCAAGCTCGGCTGACCCCGCCTCACCGAGAAACCCCGACGCAGGGAAGTTGTGGGCCAGCAGACGGCCGACATCGGCGGGCGAACGACGAAGCCCGGCAGGCAATCGCGTCAGGACTGAGTACGTCTCAAACCAGGCGTGGCCCGCGAGACCCAGGACGCGACCGCGGACTGCCTCAATGGTCGCGGCATGGGCTACGTGATCCTCGACGATGAGGGCGATCGCGGCGCTCGTGTCGAGCAACACGACCTCCCCCGCCTCAGTGTCCGTGTCGATCGGCATCGATCAGCTCGCGCACTGCCGCGCCCGTGATCGGCGTCCCCGCCGCCGGAATGACCAGCAGGCCGCCGTCCTCTCTGAGTTCACGGCCACTGACCGGCTCGATGCGGACCGCGGCGCCGTCGAGTGCCAACTCGACCTCGCCACCGCCAGCGAGCCCGATCCGATCTCTGAGCGAGCGGGGGATGACCAGACGTCCTGCCTTATCGATGGTAGTCTTCATGGCTTCAATCGTACCATAAACGTGGTAGATTGGTCGTTGACGCGCAGGCAGCCGGAGCCATACCCGTCGCCCACAGCGGGGGTGAGACGATCGATCGCATGAAAGCCATTGTCCGAGCCCGTTACGGATCGCCGGATGTCCTCGCGCTCGAGGACGTCGATATTCCGCAGGTGGGCGATGACGACGTGCTCGTCCGAGTTCGCGCGGCGTCCCTGAACGCCGGCGATCTGGACTACATGTATGGCCGACCGCCGATGGCCCGCCTGGCCACCGGCCTTCGGACGCCGAAGAACCGTGGTCTCGGACTCGATCTGGCAGGCGAGGTCGAGGCCGTCGGCAACGACGTCGCCAGGCTGAAGGTCGGGGACGAGGTCTTCGGGGACATGACCCTGTTCGGGTACGGAGCCTTTGCCGAATATGTCTGCGCATCGCACAAGGCGTTCGCCATGAAGCCCGCAAGCATGACGTTCGAGCAGGCGGCGACCGTACCGCAGTCCGCGATCCTGGCGCTACAGGGACTGAGCCGTGGAACGCCCATCCAGCCGGGCCACACGGTCCTGATCAACGGCGCGTCCGGCAGCGTCGGTCCCTTCGCGGTCCAGATCGCGAAGGCCCTCGGCGCCGAGGTGACCGGCGTCTGCAGCGCCGCGAAGATGGCCTTCGTCCTGGGTTTTGGCGCCGACCACGTCATGGACTACGCCAAGGAGGACGTCACCCGGACCGGGCAGCGGTACGACCGGATCCTCGACGTCTCGGCCCAGGCATGAGGGACCCCCGGGCCATCCTCGTGACCGGCGTGTACGGAACGGGCAAGTCGACGGTAATCGGCGACATCGGCGGCCTGCTCGAGAACGGGCCGACCGTGTATGCGGCGATCGACCTCGATTGGCTCGTATGGTCGAACGCGCCCGGGGCCGGCCACCACGACCACGATCTCCTCGCCCGCAACCTCGGCGCCGTCGTCTCGAACTACCGGGCGGCCGGCGTCGAGCGGATCCTCCTCGCCGGGTTCGTCCCTCATCGCTCGACCGTCGCCGCGATCCGCGACGCCATCGACATGCCGCTGTTCGTCGTCCGCCTGACCGCGCCGCTCGCCGTCATTGCGGCGCGCTTGCGCTCGGCGCCAGACGCGGCTCGGCTGGACGATCTCGAGACGTCCCGCGCTGCCCTCGCGGCCGATGCCGGCGTCGGTCTGGAAGACGCGGTCGTCGAGAATGTCGGTCCGATCCGCGACGCCTCGATCCGGGTCTTGGAGGCCGCCGGCTGGCCGGTCCGATGACGGCTGTTGATCAGAGCGGCCGGGTACGCACTCAGCAAGGACCACATCAAACACCTGTTTGCCGATGCCACGGGCTTGGAACGGTTCGAACGCGGAACCGGCGAGGCGGTCCGGCTCGTGGGCGTCCGCGGAAGCGGCGCAGGAACGAGCACAAGGTGGAGGCGGACTTACGGGAAGCCCAGGAACCGGTCGGTCCCGCCCGCCCGGAGGACGTTCGCGTCGTCGATCGTGTCATCGCCCGCGGGCGCCGACAGATCGAGTCGATCCTGGCGCAGCTCGAGGGGATCGAGCTTGACCACCTGACCATCGCCGCCGTCGTTGCCTGCCCGCCGGGCCACGGCCGGTCGCGCTCGACCAGGCGCGGATCGAGCGCCAGATCCGGGAGCTCGCGCTGGAGCACGCCGCCGGCCGCCTCGAGGACGCGGCCTACCACCAGCGGTTGCACGAGCTCCGGGATGCCAAGGAGAACCTCGAGCGCGCGAGCGCCCATGGGATCTCGCCGGAGCGTGCCGTGGCGTGGCTCCGGGGCGTTGTCGCCGACGTGGAGGGCGGCTGAGGTACCTGCGGAGAAGGCCGACCTGCTCCACGCCATCTACGATCGGCGGGCGGCGCCGTTCGTGGAGGCTCGCGCGCTTCGAGCGAGGTCGCGCTCGCTGAGGCAGGCGTGATCGTGCGCGTCACTCCGAGCCACGGGAGGTACCAGTGGGGCTCTCGTGGATGGGCAGCGTCCACCTGCGCAAGCACCGGGAGCGCGTCCGCGAGAACTGGGTCCGGGAGGCTGCCTGCCAGCACCGCCACGATCGCGTCGCCGTCGGGCTCGGCCCCGGGCGGCAACCAGAGGGCGACCGCATCGAAGTCGCCGACCCGCCACACGGTACCGGCATCGAGGGCCGCGCCGCCGAACGCCTCCACGAATTCCGGGAAGTGGCGCTCGTAGGCACGGTCGCCGGGCCACAGCCACCGTTCGACCGGGTCGTCCGTGAACGCGGAAGTCAACGTGGCGAAGGTTCGCGCGCGTTCCCCGGGTGCCACCCGCGCGATCAGTTCGGACTCGGATTCCCCGGGCATGCGCCCGATGATAACTCGCGGTTTGACCCCCGCTCGAACGCTCGCGTCGTCCCTTCGACCGCGCCACGGATCGAGAGGTCGGGGTGATCGCCGCGGTGCTGGTCGCCGGATCGGAGAAGGCGGCCGCCCACCGCCTCGGGCTGTCGCACTCGACCGTCAAGCACCACCTGGCGAGCGCCAGATCCAAGGTGGGCGCGGAGACGACGGCGCAGCTCGTGTGGATCCTGGCCTCGCGTCTGCCGGAGCCTACTCCGGGCGCGGATCCTGTCGGCTTGAGGACGCGGTGCAGCTCGATGAGCCGCGGGGCCCCCGGAGGCATCGCCTCCGGGGGCTTTCTCTGGGTCCTGACCGGAGCGGTCAGGCCGTCCGCACGTCGGCAGGCAGCACCGGCCGCGGCTGCGTCACGGCGCGCAGGAGCCCTTGTCGAAGTCGAGGTGGATGGTGCCGTCAGCGTAGCTGTGGATCAGGAAGCTGGCGGTGTCGGCGACTCCTCCACCCTTGCTGATCAACTGGATGTGGAGGTTCATCCGCCCGCGCGCGCCGTTGTACGTCTCCGTCCCCACCGCACGGAAGGTCACACCGGCATCGTTCGTGGCGAAGGCGTTGCTGATGGAGAAATGGGCGATCGAGTACGGGGGGTTCGCATCATTCGGGGTCCACCAATGCATCGTGCCCGTCGTGAAGGTGTAGTGCCGCAGCCACACGTTGGGATCAGCGGTGGCGCCACAGTAGGCGCCGGGTGCCATCACGTCCGCGAAGGTAAGGCCGCCGGCCGCCGGGTTCGGGGTGTCCGAGAACGTCATGTGCGTGAGCGGGCTTCCAGCGGCCGCCGCGGGAGCTGCCCCCAGCGCGAGCGCAGACACGACCACGAACGTGGCGAGACGTCGTCGCATGGATGGGCTCCAGTCCTCGGGCAACGGGACGGTCTCGCCATTGGCCCTGCGCGACGGTCTAGGCGACCGGGTGGGACGCCGCGCTGGTGGGAACCCCTCGCTCCCGCGCCTCCCTGCCGATCGGTGGAGTCTGCGTCATCTGGCCCAGACCGATAGGGCCGTTCGGCAGGGTTGGTGCAGCGAGGCACCACCGTTGTCGCGCCTTCATCTCCTGCCGCCCCGCCGAGCGCGCGGCCGACCGCGAGGTCGGGGTGGCAGCCGCCCACCGCCTCGGCTTGTCGCACTCGACCGTCAAGCACCACCTGGCGAACGCGCGATCCAAGGTGGGCGCGGAGACGAGAGCGCAGCGGGCTGCCCGACGTCGTCGTGATCGAGAAGGTCGAGTCCTACGGGATGGCGGTCGGCGCCGAGGTGTTCGACACGATCTGGTGGGCGGGCCGGTTCGCCGAGGCCGCGGAGCGGGCCCCGGTAGTCATGCTCCCGCGACGCGCCGTGAAGCTCGCCCTGTGCGGCGACTCGCGAGCGAAGGACGCCAACATCCGCCAGGCCCTGCTCGACCGCTTCGGCGGGTCGGCCGCCGTCGGCCGGAAGGCGGCCCCCGGCCCGCTGTACGGGGTCTCCCGCGACGTCTGGTCGGCCCTCGCGATCGCGGTCACCTACGCTCTCCGCGGCGAGAGCCCCGACCTGGCATGACCGCGCAGGCGCGGCCACCGACGGAGCGCGATCCGCTCGTGGCCGCCCTCGCCCGCTACGTCGAGGCGCTCCATCGGCGATACCCCGAGGGCCCCGACCAGCAGCGTCGGGAACGCCTTGACGGCAGCGCGAAGGTGTCTGTGATGGTCACGTTCGAGAAGGACCCCGCGGCGTGAAGCGCCTGCCGCGCTCGCTCGACGACATCCGGGGCCTGCGCGTGGCCCGCTGGATCCGTGAGTCGACGGTCGGCCAGTACGACCGCTACGGCCCGGCGAGCCAGCGAGACCAGCAGGACCGCTTCATCGAGCGCCACGCCTGAAGGCGCTCCGCCAGCAGCGGGACGCGGTCGTGGAATGAACGGGCCGCGGCCTCCCTGGCCAGCGCGCGGTCGAGTGGCTCCGCGCCATCGGCGAGTCCTTCCAAGCAGCCGACATACCGAAGGAGAAGGCAGACCTGATGCACGCCATCTACGAACGGATCACGGTCGCGGGCCCCGAGATCGTGGGTGTCCGGCTGACCGCGGCGGCCTACGCGCACGGATTGGCGCTGGCGCTGCCCGAAGAGGTTGAAATGGCGCGCCCGACAGGATTCGAACCTGCGACCTTCGGCTCCGGAGGCCGACGCTCTATCCACTGAGCTACAGGCGCGCGATGTACCGCTGAGTACGCTCAGGTTGAGCGCAAACGCCCGCGATCGGCGTTGGTCAATGCTGGGCCCTGCGCTCGTCCGGCGCAAGTCCGCGAGCGTGCGGCCCTGTGGCGTCAAGGCTTCGGGGCCGACGAATCGGCGCGCAGCCCACGCTCGCGCGCAGAGATGCTGTCCGCTAGTTGTCGAGACGCTCGCAACTCATATGCCCGACCCTCCCTCGCGGTTGGCCAACCCGCGAGGCCTGACGGCTGCTCTCAGTAGACGAACGGGATGAAGCGCTTCGTCCGACCCTGGTAGTCGAGGTAGCCGGGATAGGTCTGCTCGAGCCAGCTCTCCTCCAGGCGCGCCTTGGCGTTGAACAGGAGCGCGAGGAGCGCAGCCGCGATCAGGGCAGGGACTGAGGCAGTGGCCGCGGCCCAGCCGCCGGCCGCAACGACGAGCCCGCTGTAGATCGGATGGCGAATGAACCGGTAGGTGCCGGACTCGATCAACTCCCGGCCGCTCATCGGCCGCGGAAACGGGCTCAGACTCGGACGCAGTTCCCATCCACCAAGAACCCCGAGGAGGCCTCCGGCAAGGATCGCGATCACACCCACGGCGAACAGGGGTGCCCCCCACGGCTGGGCCGGCCAGTGACCGACCAGCTCGAGGATCCCGGCGATTCCGATCGCCCCGAAGAGCACGATCTGGGCCGCCACCCAGCCCTCGCCCCGGGGGCCCAGGGCCGGCAGGCGGGAACTCATGGTGTCGACTCGATGTCGACCACGATCCGCTGCGGCGAGCTAAGCGTAAAGACGCGGACGCAGCCCGGCTTGGCCAGGCCCGCGATCCACGATTGGATCGCTTCGAAGTCGCCCTGCTCCGACAGCTGGACGAGCTCCGGGTACGCGGCGGCGAAGTCCGTCTTGCCGGTGTAGCCAACCTGGACCCCGTCGAGCCTGATCCGCACGAACGACGAACCGGCCACCGTCATCGGCAGGTTGCTCGGGTCATGGGTGAACGGGGGTTTGGCAGCCTCGATCCGGAGCGCCGGACTGGTACTCGTCCCGAACTCGAAGACGATCCGGTCGTAGCCGGGATGGGTGCCGACGCGGACTGCCGTGGGTTGCGCCTGGACCTCACCCGAGGCCGTTCCGGCCAGGGTGACCGGTAGAGCGCAAGTGAACGGGCCGAGAGCATCTGTTGGTTCGGGTGCGCTCGTCGGGCCGACCGATGGTGGCGCGGACGGAACCACGGACGGCAGCTGAGACGCCACTGGCGATGGCGCTTGCGATGGCAACGGCGACAACGATGGCGAAGCATTCGCGGGCGAGGCGCTCGTACTCGGCCCGGCGCACGCTCCGAGGAGCAGCACAATGGCGGCCAGACCGGCGATCCAACGATGGCTCACAGTCCACCTCCACGCAACATGCTGAACCGCGATCGGCCGGCCGGCCAGTGCCGCTCGGCCTGTTCGAGATTGACATTGCGACCAAGCGACCCTCGAGTCGGGCCGTCCGGCAGGGGCGCTTCGGGCCTCCCAGGGACTAGCCTCAAGCGTGGAGGTACAGGTCATGAACGGATCACACCATCCGTCGTGCGCCGTCACCTGGATCAACGGCCGCGAGGCGATGATCGCTCGGACGACGGGCGACAGCCGCACCTCGGTCGTGGAAGTCCACCGACAGGCCGGACCCGAGTCGGTCTTCCTGGCCCACGTGGTGCGGGCCATCGGAGATCGCCAGCGGGTCCTGATCCTTGGTCCCAGTTCAACTCGACTCGACCTCGAGCGCGAGTACGTGCTGGTCTACCGGCGTCCCGAGAGGCTCGTCGACGTTGAACCCGCCGGACCGATCACGAGCGACGACCTGGTTGGCCGACTGCGCACGCTGACGGCCTGACACCCTGTTGCTGCTGGCCGGACTCAGCGGAGCCCGGCCAGCTCCTGCCCCAAGGTTCAGACTCGGCCCTTCGGAACCGTGTGCCAGTACGTCTTGTTGAAGACGATCTTGCCCAGGTGCCAGAAGCGGTTCGGCTTGGGCGGCTTGGGCGGGTGGGCATAGTCGAACTGGAGGAGCGTGCCCTTGCCGTCGCCGACCTCGAAGA
>JBBRIM010000083.1:0-11155 GCA_038221095.1 Candidatus Limnocylindrales bacterium | reverse complement strand
TTAGTGTGCCTTCGAAAGTCCAAAGGAGGTCTGTGGCCAAAGCCAAAGGAGGAGATCCTGGTTCCACCAGAGCGCGGGTTGGCACCGCGACTTCAGGCGACACCGAATCCCACCGCTGCTTGTCGAGTGCTGCGATGAGGTCGGACAGGTCAGGAAGGTATGTTCTACCGAGGTGTCCAGGTCCTTGGCCGATGCGGAGGTCGTCATCGGACCAAGCCGCCCATTCCGCCGCATCCCAGTCGTTAGGCCACCGCTCCATCCGAGACCAGTGCCATTGGGCGCCTTCAGGCTGAGCCGCGATATCCGACTCAAATAGAACCTCTGGCTTACCACCGGTCGAGCAGGACTCCGTACCAAATCTATCGAGGGCGCGGCGGATCCCTGTCAATTGGGCTTCGCCGACGCATCCAGAGAGCGTGGGAACCGGCACGGAGAGGATCGCGCCGATCGTTGCGGGCATCGACAACAACTCGAAGCACTTTGCAAGGGCCGTCAACTCGGGTTGCTTCAGCCTGAGGCTCGACTCAATCGTAAGTGCCGCGCACGCACAGCCCTTGCCGTGCAACACGATCGGGTTAGGTAGCAGCTTCGCGCGCCGATATTGCCTCATGGGGATCGTCGGGTCACGAGATCCGTCCCGCGATCTCGGGCGGCGCGATCACGATCAGGTGGTGGCGGGCGCGGCTGAGTCCGATGTACAGGAGCCGCCCGAGCTTCGGCTCGTCGGGACGCAACTCGGCCAGGATCACGACCGAGCGGTCGAGGCCCTTGAAGCGGCGGATCGAGTCGATCAGGATCGTGTCGGAGGGCTGCTCCTCCACCTCGTGGAATGCCAGCCCGCGCAGGTGCCCGTCGTCGTCCACCTGGCCGTTCCACAGGACCTCGTTGCCGAAGCGGTGGCCGGGGACCCGCCAGATCGCCGAGGCGTCGAGCGAGCCGCCGACCAGCACGGCGATCTCCCACGGCCGGACGTCCTCGTCATGGCACAGCCGATGGAGGGCCTGGCGCAGCGCATCAATGGTCGGCTGGCCGGGCTCGGCGACGATCACTTCGGGCATTCGGCCCTCGTCGCGCAGGGCGATCGTGCGCACGTCGCCGACATAGAAGCGGGCAACCACGTCGTGGATCCGACCAGGATTGCGGCAGTCCTCCTCCAGGTCGTAGCGTTGGAGATGCAGCTCGGCGACCCGATCCTCGCGGTAGATCCCCTGGGCGGGATCGTGGAAGACGTACAGGACGTCCAGGCCGGGATCGTGCAGGAGCAGGACGAGCGACTCGAGCCAGTCCAGCTCGAAGTCCTGGCCCTCGTCGATGACGATCGCATTGAAACGCGGGCCGAGCTGGTCGATCGCCCGGTCCAGGGCCGCGGGCAGGACGAACTGGAACCAGGGCGGACCGGGCTTGTCCGGTTTCGGCGAAAGGGTGCCGGCCTCCCGGGCAAGGTCTTCGCAGAGCTGATGAAAGGTGGTCACCTGGAGCCGCCCCGTGGCCTCGATGTCGGCCTTGAGCTCCTCGGTCATCTCCCGGGCGAGCGGCTGGTTGAAGCAGACCAGCAGGGTGACGAAGCCCTCTCGGGCAAGGGCGCGCGCCTTCTCGCAGGCGAGGATGGTCTTGCCGGTGCCGGCCGGCCCGACGATCTCCACCCGGGACTGGTGGCGAAGGTGGCTGAGGACGCGCGATTGCGACCGGGTCAGTTCGATCACCTCGGGCTCGCCCTCCCGAATGCTCCGGCCCAGCCGAGCATGGAGTTCGAGTGGGCCGGCCAGCAGATCCCGCAAGAGGCCGACACCGATCGGACCTGGTGATCGAGCCTGGGCAGTTTCGATCGCGGCGAACGCGTACGCCCGATCAACCGCCAGGCGCAGGCCGTCATTCGTCTCGAACCTGGTCCCGTCCAGGACGAGGTCCTCGATCACCTCCGCGCCGAGATACCTGCGCATGGCGCCCGCTGTCGCAAGGTCCACGTTGGGCAGGGCAACCGTCCAGCCGGCGATCGGGCGAAGATCGGTGGGCCAATCGGGCAGCGAGCGCAGCTTCTCGACCAGGCCATAGCGGTTGTCGCGGGCCTGGCTGAAGGGCGACCGTTTCAACTTGTTCGGACCGGCCCACCACTCGCCGGAGGCATCGCGCCGGATCGAGCCCGCCTTGACCTCGATCGCCAGGAAGCCTCGTTCCGGGTGGGCAACGACGACGTCGACCTCGCCATTCCGGACGCTGGGCTGGGCGGGCCCGGCACGACCCGGCGTCAGCGTGATCCAGTTCAGGTTCGGGTAGATCTCGTATTCGGCCGGCAGTGCCGCACGCAGTCGGTCGCAAACATGCTGTTCGGCACGGTCCCCCTCGGTCATCGGCGCGCTCGTCCCTCCCGCTGCCGAACTCGGCCACGTGCCGAAGTCGACCTGCGCGGTCAGCGTAGCGGACCGGTCTCCGCTCCGTGCCGAGCCAAGCATCCAGCGCCGTCGTGACAGCTTGGGTGGCGGGGCCGGCCGCTCGTCGGGTGGCTCAGCCTGGCGGTGGCGGCGGGGCGAGTGCAGCCCGCCGGGCGCGCCGGCGGAAGAAGGCCCAGAAGATGATCGCGATCAGGCCGTAGACCACGACCGTGATCGCCATGGTCAGGAGGCCCGTGGCGGACGGGTTGGGTTCGTACGAACTGACCGGGTACAGGACCACGCCGACGAACAGGCCAATCCCGATCGCCCACAGGAGCAGCCAGCGCCGGATGCTCCAGGCACGCAACGTGGCTCCGGTCAGGAAGCGCAATGGGACGAGCCCGAAGACAAGGCCCTGGACCGAGCCGACGAAGAGGCCCTCCAGGACCTTGTTGACCAGTTGCACTCCCGCCTCCTGCGGCTGGCCGACGGCCGGCTCGAACGGGACCCGCAGGAACCAGGCGGCGATCCCCGCGGCCAGCAGGGCGAGGCCGCCCCGGAACGCCATCCGGCCGTGGTCGGCGACGGTCAGTGCGGCGGTGAAGGTGAAGGCCCCGATGATCCCGTAGACGTAGCCCGGTTCGGCCCCGGTGAGCCGGGTCACGAGAACGCAGACCGTGGCCATCCCCAGCGTCCAGAGTGCCGCCCGGGGCACGCCGTGTTCGTGGTATCGGGCGAGGACGTAGCGATCACCCGGCAGGATCGAGGCGAAGGTCGCGACGAGCAGCGTGATCAGGGCCGCTCCGAAGGCAACGACCTGGTTGTCGAACGGGAACTTGCGGTCGAGGAAGGCGTACAGGAGCGCCGCCACAACCACGTAGATCGCGAAACCGCTCCAGCGGTTGCGCAGCCGGCTCAGCGGCGACGCCCGGCCCCCGGTATGGAATCGCCGCCGGAGCCAGCGCCGGATCTCCTCCTCGTTCGCCTCGAGGGTGCTATTGAACAGCGGAGTCGGCGCCCCGACGAGGAGAATCACGAGCAGAGTGAGCCCCAGGTTGCGGGCCACGTCGGCCGGTGTCAGCGACAGGTCGAACGGGCCGGGCAGGACGTAGGCCAGATCCAGCGGGGTGGGGATTTCGAGGTCGAGCACGGACACCCGGCTCACCACCTGTTCGACCACGAAGACCCGGCCGGTCACCGGGTCCAGGGCGGTCGTCACGGAGTGATCGACGCCCTGAATCGTCTGAGCGATCGTGAGCGCGCCCGCCGGGTCGATCGTGAAGATCGTCAACTCCGCCGTCGGCGGTGTCGCGGTGGAGTAGCTCGTCACGACAATCTCGCGCCTGAGTGGCAGAACCACCAGGCCGACCGGATTGACGTTCTTGCCGGGGTCGATCAGCGCGGCCGACGGCACCGTGGCGATCACCTGCAGCGTGCGGCCATCCGGGCCCAGGCGGAGCGTGCTGACCGTATCGAACAGGTTGTCGGTGACGTAGAGAAGGCCCGACGTCGGATCGAGGTCCATCCCCAGGCAGATCCCTGCGAGGGGCGTCGTGGCCACGACGCGGGGACTGGGACCCGCCAGGGTCATGGTCTCGAGCTCGTTGTCCCCATCGACGATCAGGAGGTTCGCCTTGGCGTCGAGGAGGAGCCCACGCCGGTTGGGCGGCAGACCGGCAGTAATCGGCGCCGACACTTGGAAGTCGGCCGGGCCGGCGCTTGCTGAACCCGCGCCCGCGTCGGGCGTGATGACGAGTAGCCCGTCGGGGTTGGCGCCGAGAACGAAAATCCGCCCATCGGGACCGACAGCGATGGCGTCTGGCGTGAGGCCGACCGGCACTGAGGCGATCAGGCGCGGGCCACCGTGTGCCCGGCCATCGATCACCCCGATCGTGCAGGTGCCGGCATTCGTCACGTAGACGCGGCCTGTCTGCTCGTCGATTGCGATGGCCTGGGGGAGCTGGCCGCCGCTCGGGACCGTGGCGATCACCTTGATCCCAGCGTCATCTGGCGAGCGGGCGTCGAGGACCGAGACCGTATTGTCGCCGCTGGCCGCAACGTAGGCGTAGCCGCGGACGTCGGCCGTGTCGATCGCGATCTGGCCAGGCAAGTCGCCAACGGGCACGGCCGCGTTGACACCGGCCGAGACCGGCAGGGTTGATGAGAAGCCGGACCGGGTGATTGCGGTCGGCACGCAGCTGGCCGCCACTGCGGTGCTCCGTCCCGGAACCAGGAGGAATGCCAGCGCGAGCACGAGCGCGGCGCCGGCAGGCACGCCGCGCCGGGCGGAAGTCACCAGGCCTCGAGCAGGCACGCTCCGGCGGGCGGCCGCGAGCGACCGCCCCATGTGTCCGGGCCCTCCACCGGCGCTCATGTCGGGCAGGGTACTTCGGGTGATGTCGCCCGGGGAGAACAAAACCGCGGAATCGAAGACCGTTCGGGGGTCGCTCGGGTCCATTCGGCCGTTTCGGTCTCCGCGAAGGAACGAACCCGGGGAAGCGGCCCTTCGGGAGAAGGCTCGACTCCCAGATTCGGTCGTCCTGTTCTCCCCATGCGACCTAGCCGGCAAGCCCGGTCCCTTGCCGGCGACCGGCTGGCCAATCGGTGCTCCAGGAGCGACAAACGTGCCGTCTTCGGCTCTCACTGAACTCGTTGAGCCCGCGGCTCACGGTCTCGACCAGGTAGTTCAAGCTGGGCCAAGCGTGGGCCGGGATGAACCGGCCGGCCGGGATCCCCGCCGTGGACCTGGACCACGGCCCGCGACCTCGATTCGTATTGTTTGTCGCTCTGGACGCACCCCTCGGTAGCCGACGCGCCCCGGCGTCCACGGGACCGGGCCTCGCTCGGCCACTGGGCCCCGCTCCGCCGCGGACGTGGCCCACGTCATCAGCGTTTCATCAGTGGGGCAGGCGATCGTTCGGCGATGAACACCACCTTGCGCCCGACGAACGTGGCCGCCGCAGCCTTCCTGGTCCTCGTCCTGGTCGCGGGCTGCGCGCCGGGTCCGTCCGCGTCGAGCGGGCCGGGGACGTCGGGGTCGGGCTCGTCGGGCGTTCCAGTCGTGCTCACAGGCGCACTCTCGTCGCGCACTGCGCCCCTCGGCGCGACCGCCACGGTTGACCCAGACTCGTGGGCCCTGGCCGACAGGCTGGCCGTGCCTGACTACACCGCCGACACGACTGCGGCCCTCGTCGCGGGGCTCGCCCGGTCCGGGATCGGGACATTCGCCGACACGACCAGCACTGCCCCGGAACAGGCACTCGGCACGGCCGCGAGCCCGTTCGAGCTGCTCGACTTCCAGGTCCACGCCCTGGCGGTCGGTGCGTGGGCAGGCTCGAGCTGGTCGGGTGCCGAGCTCGATGGGGTGCTGCCGGTCCCCGCGGGACTGACCGACGCGGCTCCGGCATCGGTCCTGCTGGCAAGCTATGTCGCCGCCGTCGATTCGCCCGGGGCGGCGCTGTCACGGGCGCTGATGGCCGGCCAGGACCTGCTCCACCCGTCGACCCTGCGCTTTCCCGGTGTCGTGCTCGTCCTGTTCGTCTCGGATCTCGCGACCAACGGTGGTCACGCAGCTGGCCCCGGCCCCGGCACCAGTCCGGCTCCAAGCCAGGCGAAGATCGGCGGATCGGCCCAGCTGGCGATGGCCGGCGGCCACTCCGGTGCGGCCGGGCCGATCCTGCCCGCGATCGAGCTCGGCAGCATCTGCTCGGCGACCACGAACTGGCTCCAGGGGATGATCAATCGGGTCTTCAATGCCCTCAAGCTGGCGGAGCCGAGCAACTTCTTCGGGACGATCTTCGTTACCGTCTGGAACTACGCGGTCGATCGCCTCCAGGCGCTCGTGCAGGGCGTGATCACGACCGTCACCGATGCCGTCCTCGGCTCGATCCGGAGCGTTGCCCTGGGAATCGCGGCGGCGGCCGAGCAGGTTGCCTCGATCCTGCCCTACGCCGTCCGGGTGGTGGCGACTGGCGGGACGGCCGGATCCGCGTTCCTGCTTGATTCCGACCCGCACCAGGGCGTCTTCACGGCGACGGTCACCGCGGGCGACCTGCCGGCCTGGCCGGCCGTCCTCCAGGACTGCGCCAACGTCGCCGGGATTGCGTTGCCCGACTTCACGGCTCACGACGTTCCGCTGACCTGGGGACCACTCCAGGCGAGCGGGGACCCGCTCCTCTCGGCCGTCGATTCGGCGACGACCGGGGTCACGGACGCAGCCGGCCAAGCCACCTGGGCTTTCGTGACGAGTGTCGATCCGGGCGATCCGACCGGTGAGCTGCTCAAGCAGCTCGACAGCCTGCCCGTCGCGATCCACCGACCCGAGCTCGACCGCCTGCAGGACAAGCTCACGGCAGCCCTGCTCGGCCCGATCCCGGCCGTCCTGCGACCGTTCCTCGCCGGCCTGATCGCCCCGGCATTCGACGGTCTGCAGGCCCGCCTGAACACCCTGCTCGACGCGCGTGGCATCGGCTGGGTCGCGCTGATCTACCACGGCAAGGCCTCACCGCCACCATCTCCGTCGGCCAGTCCGGCGCCCTCTGGTTCCTGCAACCCGAACCCCGTGGCGGCTGGCAGCTATTCGGGGACGATGACGAGCGTGTTCAAGGAGACGATCACGATCGGGCAGGGCGGCTCGGCCACCGGCGACGTGCTGGCCACAACGGACGGAACGGGGCCGGCCACCCTCGTCGTCGCCGCCGATGGGACGGTGACCGGCGCGTGGACGCTCGAGACCCACGAAAGCTTCGACGAGATCGTGGCCGTCAAGGACTCGATCAGCATCCACGACCACCGCACCGAGGTCTTTGCCTACAGCGGCGGCACGTTGATCGGGACAACCTGCGACCTGAGCCTCGCGACAGCCACGATCAAGGTGGTCAGCTGCACCGACAGCCTCAAGGGCGACTGCTCGGGCGAGCCACCGCCCCGCGGCGGCGCGTTCACCCTGAAGATGGGACCGCCTTCGTCGGTTGCCCCGGGCCACCCCACCTGGACCTGGACCTACAACGAAACAGGCGGCCAGCCATCCGTCTCGGCCACGATGACACTCGCCGTGAGCAGCCAGTAGCGGAGCCGTGCTAGGCTTCCCATCTCGTGCTCAATGGGCGCTCCGGTCGGCGCCCCGGTTCTTTACCGTGAGATCAGCGAACCACAAACCAGCGCCCTGACCGGGCCCCGCGGATGCGCGGGAGGGCCCTCAGGAGCAACACGACCGTGTCCTTTGATCAACTTGGGCTTGTGCCCGAACTCGTCCGCGTGGTCGCGGACCAGGGCTACACCGAGCCCACCCCAGTCCAGGCCGAGGCGATTCCGCTCGTCCTGGCCGGCCGTGATGTCCTCGCCGGCGCCCAGACGGGCACCGGTAAGACGGCGGCCTTCGTCCTGCCGATCCTGCAGCTACTGCACGCAAAACGAGCGGCCGCCGAACAGCAACCGGCCCCCGGCAACGGCCTGCCCACCTACATCCCGACCAGCCGCGACCGGCGCAACGCCACTCCGATCCGGATCCGGACCCTCGTCCTCGCCCCGACCCGTGAGCTCGCCCTCCAGGTAGAGGAGAGTGTCCGGACGTACGGCGCCCGCCGCCCGATCCGCTCGACGACCATCTACGGCGGGGTTGGTTTCGATCCTCAGGTCCGGGCACTCCGCTCCGGCCCCGAGATCGTGGTGGCCACACCGGGCCGCCTGCTCGACCACATCGGCCAGGGCACGATCGACCTGTCGCACGTCGAGATCCTCGTCCTCGACGAGGCCGACCGGCTCCTCGACATGGGCTTCATCCGTGACATCCGCCGGATCATCGGGCTCTTGCCGCGTGATCGCCAGACGCTCCTCTTCTCGGCCACCTTCTCCGATGATGTCCGGCGCCTCGCGGCCGACATCCTGCGGGACCCGGCGATGGTCCAGGTCGCTCGCCGGAACACGGCCGCCGAGCTCGTTCGCCAGCTCGTCCTGCCGGTCGACCGCGAGCGCAAGCGCGAACTGCTCGCCCACCTGGTCAAGTCGGGCCGGATCGACCAGGCCCTCGTCTTCGCCCGGACCAAGCACGGGGCCAACCGGCTGGCCGAGCAGCTCGACCGCGACGGGATCATCGCCACCGCCATCCACGGGAACAAGAGCCAGCCGCAGCGAATCCGGGCGCTCAACGACTTCAAGTCGGGCCGCGTCGCGATCCTCGTTGCGACCGACCTCGCCGCCCGCGGAATCGACATCGATGCCCTGCCCCACGTCGTCAACTACGAGTTTCCGATGGTCGCCGAGGACTACGTCCACCGGATCGGCCGCACCGGCCGGGCCGGCGTGGAGGGCGACGCGATCTCGCTGGTGTGCGTCGACGAGAACAAGATGCTCCGCGATATCGAGCAGGTCCTCGGCCACCGGATCCCGACCGAAGTCATCCCGGGCTTCGAGCCGGACCGGAACATCCGACCCGAACCGATCCGGCTGCGCAGCCAGGGCGTCCAGCCAGGCCCCCGCCAGGCCCGCGGTTTTGCCCCGGCCCACCGCGGGGCGCCTCGGCCGAACGATCGACCGACGACCCAGCCCGGCCACTTCATGCCCCGGCCCTCAGGGGTTCCCGCCCGACCATTTTCGGAGGGACAGCACAGCGGTCGTCCCGTCCACTCTGGTTTCACACCCCAGCGCGGCTTTGCCCCGGCCGGTCGACCAGCAGCGGCCCGCACCAACGGCCAGCCATATCGTCCGAGTCGGGACGGGATGGTCCGGCCGAACGGACCTTCAAATGGCCGGCCGATGGGCGCGCCGCTCGGTCAGCGCCCGCCCAGCCCGGCTCGGCCGGCCGGCGGCGATCGACGCGGCAACTTCACGTCGTTGCCCGGCGAGCGTATTCGCCGGAACGCACCCGGGCGCTGAACCCGGCGCTCCGACCCAGGCGCCTTGGCGCGACGCCACGACACCTCCGCGGCGCGCACACAATCGCTCCACATGGTTGGCCGAGGATGAGCACACGGCAGGCAATCCACAAGGATTGCACCGAATGTTCTGACCTGGGAGGTCAACTCAGATGCGTTTCTTCGGCAGGATCCTCGGGGTCCTCGGCATCCTGGCCCTGATCGGGCTGGCCACCGGCGCGGCCTACTCGGCTGGCCTGGCTGCCTCGGGCGTGGCCGTCCAGCCCGCAACCTATGGCCTTGGCTACGGCTTCTTCGGCTTTGGCCTGTTCCACTTCTTCGGGTTCATCCTGTTCATCTTCGTGCTGTTCGCGCTGCTGCGCCTGGCGTTCGGCGGTGGACGACATGGTTGGGCAAGTCGCGGTGGCCCAGGTGGTCCCGGCGACTGGGGCCACGGCTACGGACCAGGCCACGGCCCAGGCCACGGACCCGGTCCGGGTGGCTGGGACGAGGCCGCCGGTGACCCGCGCCAGGCCTGGATCCGGGGCCGCCTCGAGGAATGGCACAAGACAGCCCACGCGGCGGGCCCCGGCTCCACCACTCCCGCGACGCCGGGCAGCGGTCCGGACACGCAGCCACCGGCCTGATCGCCGGAACATGGGGCCCGAACGCCGGGCCCCATTTCGGCGTCCAGACCGGGCTGGGCCGCCTACGATGGCCAGATGAAGACCGTTCTCGTCGTCGACGACGAGCCGAAGATCGTCGACCTGGCCCGCGACTACCTCGAACACGCCGGGTTTGCGGTGCTGACCGCCGCCGACGGCCGGGCCGCCCTCGCCCAGGTCAGGACGCGGACGCCCGACCTGCTTGTGCTCGACCTGGGCATCCCGGAGCTCGACGGCCTGGAGGTGATCCGGACCATCCGGCGGGACTCAAACCTGCCGATCATCGTCCTGACCGCCCGCGACGACGAACTCGACAAGCTGCTCGGACTCGAGCTCGGGGCGGACGACTACATCACCAAGCCATTCAGCCCGCGTGAGCTCGTCGCCCGGGTGAAGGCCGTCCTGCGCCGGCTCGAACCGAGCGACGCACCGGGCGATCAGATCCGGGCCGGCGAGGTCACCCTCGACCTGCCCCGGATGCGGGTCGATGTCGGCGGCCGGCTGGTCGAGCTGACCTCAACCGAGTTCGAGCTCCTCGCCACGCTTGCCCGCCGGCCGGGTCGGATCTTCACCCGAAGCCAGCTCCTCGACGCCCTGCGCGGGGTGGCCTTCGAGTCGTACGAGCGGGCGATCGACACGCACGTCAAGAACCTGCGCCGCAAGATCGAGCCCGACCCGGGTTCGCCCCGCTACATCATCACGGTCTACGGCGTGGGCTACCGTTTCGCCGACGAGCGGCCCACGTGACCGATCCAGAGCGGGACCCAGCTGTCCATCGCACCTGGCGCCGGCGATGGCGCGCCGACGGTGGTGCCCCGTCGCCCTGGGCCGACGGTTCGCCGGCCTGGGGCGAGCATCGGCCAGCCTGGGCCCAAACCGGCTGGGTGGGGCCGCCTCGGCGCTGGTTCCTGCGCCGGTTCGCCGGCCTGGCCATCGCCCTGCTCGTCTTCGTCGTCCTGCTCGCATCGGTTGCCGGTTTCGTTTTCGCCTCGGTCTTTGGCCTGCTCGGTCCGGACCAACCCGGGCAGGGCGGTCTCCTGTTCGGCGCCCGCCTCGTTGGCATCCTCCTCGTCGTCGGCGGCATCGCCCTGGTCGTCGGCCGGGTGCGCTCGATTGCCGCCCCGATCGATGAGCTCGTTGACGCGACCCGCCGGGTGACGGCTGGCGATTACTCGGTTCGAGTGAGCTGGCCGAGGCGGGGTCCCCGTGAGCTGCGCGAGCTGGCGGGCGGCTTCAACACGATGGCTGCCCGGCTGGCGACCGACGAGCA
>JBBRIM010000082.1:0-11222 GCA_038221095.1 Candidatus Limnocylindrales bacterium | reverse complement strand
TGATCCTGCTGACGGCCTCCGTTCTGGGCGCCGGCTTCCTGTGGTTCCTTGCTCGTCGGCGACGCCGTCGGCCCGAGCCCGCCCTGGCAGAGGTCACGACCTCGCCCTTCGCCGGCCCGCGCCGACCTGCGCCCGCCATTCCGGCCCTGCCGAAGCCCGAGAAGACCAGGAAGACCAGGGCGCCCAGGATTGAAGTGGCCGCCCCGACCTTCGCCGCGGCGATCCCGGCTGCGCCGAGCGCCGCCCTTGACGACAGGTACGGCGAGGCGTCGATGCCCCGCTGGCGCCGCCCTTCGCTCAAGACGGCCCGCTATGCGAGCCCCCGAATCACACCCGCCCCGTCTCCGGCATTGACCTTCGGAGGGTCGGCGGCAGCCGGCCTCGAACGACGCCTGGTCCGGTACGACCTGGTCGCCCTGACCGATATCCCGGACGAGATCCAGGGTGCCCAGGTTGGCCAGCTCCAGGCCAACGATGAAGTCGAGATCGTCAGCCGTCGGGGAGCCTGGGTCCAGGTCCGAACACCTCTCGGCAGCGAGGGCTGGATTCACCGGACGACCCTCAAGTCGACCGACGAGCCGGTCCAAGCCCCCAAGTTCAGCCCACCGCCGATCGCCCGGGTCGAGCCTGACCTGCCCGTCGCGGAGGACCCGATCGAGGCCGAGGTGACGATGGGCGCCTTCGCCGCTGCCGCAGCCGCGGCGGCCCATGAGCGCGAGCTGGAGGCAGCCCAGGCGGCGCTCGCGGCCGTGAAGCCCGCCAAACGCCCCCGGGCCCGCCGGACCGGCGCATCCGAGCCCGCGCCCAAGACCTGATCAGGCCCGGTCCGGGATGCCCGGATCAGGTGGTCGGCACCACCAGGACGAACTTACCCTGCTTGTCGGGATAGCTGCCCTTGGGCATCTTCCAGGGCAGGTAGTCGCGGGGCAATGCGCCGACTGGAACGAGTGAGTCGGGTGGTCGCGAGTAGCCCCAGATCGTCGAAAGCCGGGGATACCAGACGTCCTCAATGCGCACGGCGGTCACGACGAAGCTGTCAGTCAGGGCCGGATCGGCGGTCGCGTTGAACCCGGACATCACCCAGGAATGGGCTCCGTACCAGACGACCAGTCCGGCCGGGCGATTGGTCAGCCGGATCTGGCGGGCAGCCACATGGATCGCGTCCCTGACTGTGCTTCGCTCGGTGACGGTGTACTTACCGTAGCCGAGCTGGCTCAGGCCCTTGGCCCATGCCTCGGGCTCAGCCGCGCCGTCGGGCGACGGGGCGATCGATCGGGCGAGGGCGAAGATCCGGCCCTGGGTCGCCTCGCTCGTGTCGGGGCTCGTGTTCATGATGTTCATCGACGTCTGCATCGCCGCAGCAACGCACCAGATGTCCTTGAGTTCGCCGACGTAGTCACCCTTCTGGTAGAGGTCCATGGCGAACGGCCCGGGCGTTGCTGAGGGCCTCGGGCTCGGCTTGGCGCTCGGCGATGGCGACGCCCCGGGCGAGCCCAGAGATGAGGCCGAGGGGCCGGGGGTCGAGCTGGCCGGCGGATCAAGACTGGCCGACACGACTGGCAGCGGAGTCGCCGCGTTCTGGCGAGCCCACGGCGTGACGACGGGATCCACGGCAAGGGTGGCGCCGCCGGTCAACGCCTGGTCGGTCGCATACAGGGCACCGGCACCCAACCCGACGATCGCGAGGCCGATCGCCACGGGCCGGAGCAGCCGTGCCCCAATGCTGGTCGCCGGTCGCCTCCCGGCTCGCCGAGCCTGGGCAAGGCGCCGTGGTCGCATCGGTGGAGCCCCGATCCGGGCAATCCGCGGAGCGAGGGCGATCGACATGATCGCCACCTTCAGGGCCAACCCGATGGCAAAGCCGGCCGGGATCGCTGCCAGTCCGATCCGGGCCACGAGCGCCTGGGCGGCAATCACCGTGGTCATGAACCCGGCGACCGAGGCGATCGTCGGCAGGATCGTGTTGTGGGTCGCATAGATGGCTCGACTTAGCAAGTGGGTGAGGCTTTCGAGGGGAACCGAGATCGCGAAGACGGCCAGCACGCCGGTCGTTCGGGCGATATCTGCTTCGTCGAAGGCGCCACCGCCGAGGAGCAGCCGGATCAGCAGCCCGCTCACCAGGAACAGGCCGATCCCACCCACGACGGTCAGGATCGAGATCGTGGTCAGCGTCGTCCGGAAGAGCCTGCTGAAGGCCGGCCGGTCATTCGACACGACGGCGGCCGAAAGGGCCGGGAATGCGGCGATCGCGAAGGACGCCCCGATCAGGCTGACCGGCATGCTCTGGAAGTTGCGGGCGAAGCTGACCGAGCTGACCGAGCCGGGAGTCAGCGTCGAGGCAAGCGCCGTGAAGTACAGGAATGTCAGCGGTTCGATCGGGTGGCTGACCATCTTCGGGAGCATCAAGCGGACGAACTCAGCCACGCCCTTCGTCCGAAACCCGAGGCTCGGCCGAGGCCGGAAACGGGTTCGCCAGATCCCCGCCACACGGATCGCCAGGTGGGCCACTGCCCCGACCACGGCACCGACGGCAGCGCCGAGGATGCCGATCCGAGGTCCCAGGACCATTGTTCCGGCGACGATTCCGCCGTTGTACATGAGCGCGGCCAGGCCGTAGGCCAGGAAGCTGCGCTCGGCTACGAGGATCTCGCCGAGGACGAGCGACGCCGCGAAGATGACCGGGGTCACGCACATCACCCGGAAGAGCTCGATGTACAGGTCTTTCTGGCCGTCCTGGAAACCTGGGGCGATCAGCCCGACGGTCTGCGGGGCGAAGATGAACAGGAGACCAGCCGCGACGGCCATGACCCCGACCGCCATCGTCAGGATCGCCCGCCCGAAGGCCCGGGCCGCCTCGCTCGTGTCGGCCCGCAGGCCCACGAAGATCGGCACGAACGGGGCCACGAGACCACCGGCGACCAGGACGTCGAGGGCCAGTTCGGGCAGCACGAACGCGGCGTTGTACGCGTCGAGCTCGGGCCCGGCGCCGAACGTGTGGGCGAACATCCGATCCCGGACCAGGCCCATCATGTAGCCGGCCAGGGTCAGGGTCGAGAGGATCAGGGCTCCGCGCGGCAGTGCCGAGGACAGCATTGCCCGCAGTGCGACCCAGGTCCGGCCGGCAGTCGAGTCGGGAGTCATTGGGCGCATGGGCTGGAGGAGCTCCCTCGAGAGGCTGGCGAAATGGTCGTCAGTCAATCACAGGGACGCAAGGGCCCGCGCCCGTGTGGCGGTGTCCAGCGGCACCGGGCAGGTGTCTATCCGGTGGTCTACCCGGGTGCCTGGGCCAGCACCACCTTCGTCACGGGCTTGCGCGAGCGCCGAGCACGGGCAGCCCACCACAGCGGCAGGGCAGCAACCCAGACCGCCAGGAAGGACCACTCGTAGAGCGCCAGGCTCGCCCAGCCCGCGGCGATCGGCACGGTCCACGGTCGATCGGTCCGGGCGCCCCACCAGATCAGGGCAATCGCCATCGGCAAACGGACCAGGAATGGCACGGCCACCACCGGCACCGGGGAGGGCGTCGCGTAATTCCGCAGATAGAACGCCACGAAGTCGGCCCAGGTGTTTGGGGCAATGGCGAAGGTGAGCGCGGCGATCAGCGCGGTCGCGCCGAGGGCGATGGCCAGGTTGCGCCACTCTCGCCGGAAGACGAACCACAGGATCCCCACCCCGGGGGCGATCTTGGTCAGCAGGACGAAGGCCCAGGCAGCCGGCCAGCGGAAGCTCAGCAGGATGGCGGCCGCGATCAGGGGCTGGATGTTGCCGATCACCGGATAGAAGAGCAGTCCGAAGGCCGGCCAGGCGCTGCCCAGCAAGATTGCCGGGACTCCGGCGACGGCCAGGGCCGGCAGGGTCCACTCGCGGGCCGCCGCCCAGAGGCCCATGAACAGGAGCAGGGTCCAGCCCAGAACGAAGAGGTGCCAGCCAATGAAGTGGACGGGCGCCAGGATGATCGCCAGGGGCGGTGGGTAGATATAGACGGCGTCCGCGTTCCAGATCTGCGGATAGAGATGCCCGAGATCGGCGGCGTTCCAGTAGGCGCTGGTATCGAAGGGGATGGCCCTGGTCAGGGCGAAATCGAGTCCGACCCCGAAGCCCAGGCCCAGGCATGCAGCGAAGCCGATTCGATCCAGCCGGCGGGTCATTCCGCCGGCCTGGGTGCCGAGCCGCGCCACGAGGTCTGCCACGAGCGGCAGCCTACACAAGGGGCGCGCACGGCACCAACGACCCGATCGTCATCGGTGCCTGCTGATTGGCGCGCCCGGCGGGACTCGAACCCACGACCTTTAGGTCCGCAACCTAACGCTCTATCCGCTGAGCTACGGGCGCAATGCGGGGATGGCGGAGAGGGAGGGATTCGAACCCTCGAAGCAGGTTACCCCACTTGGCGGTTTAGCAAACCGCTGCACTAGACCGCTATGCGACCTCTCCGCGGAACCGCGGGCGCCAGAATATCACGGGGCCCGGCGCCGGCCGCCAGCCTGGTAGTGGGACGGGTACCCAGTACATCAAATGGTCGATTCCCGGTCCGAATCGGACCCCCGGTGAGCCACCCGCCAGCTCAAGGAAGCCGACCCAGCCCAATTCATGCCGGGTCATGCTCAGTTCGGGCTCTTCCCGGGCTGAGGCCTCCGGAGCTGGGCCCGCAAGCGGGCTCCGGCGGCCCAGTGCGAGCGATTTGATGTACTGGGTACACATTCGGACCAGGTCCGGCGCCGGCCGAGACGCTCGTCCCGCCTCGAAGCCGTTGCACAGCCCGAGGTCAACGAGTGTTGGTCAAATGTCGCCCGGAGACGCACTGTGGCGATCTTTCGAGCCATTTCCGGGTCGATCGGGGGTTCGGGCCTGACGGCTGGTCGCTCATCGTGCTCGGATTGGCCGGGACGACGCCAACTCGTCTCGCCGGGCCGGGAGGATCACGCCATACGGCACCTGCCCAGAGACATCTGACCAACGGCGGGCACCTGGGGCGCCGAAGCCGAGCGCGGTTAGCCAGCCGAGCGCGCCTGCGTGCCCGCGTTCCCCAGGCATCGAGACTAACGCCAGCCGCGGCAGTCGTGCGTTGACAGGGCAGCCGGCGAACGACTACCGTTCGATGACGCACATGCATACCTTCTTTTTCGCCTACCAACGCCCGGCATGACCGAACCCCGAGGCTGAGACCCGGGAGCACGGGTCGTGCCGGGATGAGCAGAGGTCAGACCTCTGCTTTTTTTGTTGGCCGGACGCGGCCACTCAGGCCGGCTTGGCCGGCGATCGAGCCGGGAACGGCCGGAGCAACCAGCAGGACGCGAAAGGACGCACAGGACCGATGTTCGTGGTGATGAACGTCTCGGCCAGCCAGGCCGAGACGAATGCGGTCAAGAGCCTGATCCTGGCGGAAGGGCTCACGCCGTACGACCACGCCGGCGCGGAGCGCGTCGTGATCGCCGTCGTCGGCGAGATCGGCGCACGCAAGCCGGTCCTGATCAGCCGGCTGGAGGCCCTCGGCGGGGTTGAGTCGGTCACCCCGATCAGCCGGCCATTCAAGCTGACATCGCGCGAATTCCACCCCGACGACACTGTGATCCGGATCCTCGACGCGGTGATCGGCGACGGAAGCCTGACCGTCATGGCCGGCCCCTGCTCGATCGAGAGTCGGGACCAGCTCAGGGAGACCGTCGACGGGGTCGCCGCCGCCGGGGCGACGATCATCCGAGGCGGTGCGTTCAAGCCACGCACGAGCCCTTACTCGTTCCAGGGCCTCGGCGTGGAGGGTCTGCGCTACCTGGCCGAGGAACGCGAACGGACCGGGCTCCCAGTGATCACCGAGGTCATGGAGCCCAACCAGGTCGATATCGTAGCCGAGTACGCCGACATCCTCCAGGTGGGCACCCGGAACATGCAGAACTACTCGCTCCTGACGGCCGTCGGACGAGTGGCTCGCCCGGTCATGCTCAAGCGTGGCTACGGGGCCACGATCGAGGAATGGCTGATGTCGGCCGAGTACATCGTCAGCTCGGGCAACCCCAACGTGATCCTGTGCGAGCGCGGCATCCGGACGTTCGAGACGTACACCCGCAACACCCTCGACCTGGCGGCCGTTCCCCTGCTCCATCACCTGACCCACCTGCCCGTGATCGTGGATCCGTCGCATGCCACCGGCAAGCGCTGGCTGATCAAGCCGATGTCGCTGGCAGGGGTGGCCGCCGGCGCGGACGGAATCATGGTCGAGGTCCATCCCCGGCCGGACGAGGCGCTGTCGGACGGCGAGCAATCGATCACGATCGCCCAGTTCGGCGAACTGATGACCAGCCTCCGGGCAGTCCATGCCCAGGTCGGCGACCTCCATGGAGATCCGGTCCTGCCCAGCGCCGTGCTCAAGGTTGGCGGGACAGGCAAGCATTGACCGCCCAGGTTCGCCCGAACATGGCCGGCGGAGCCTCCGCAGATGTCGCCGGGGTTCGCCCGGCGGCCCGTTTGCGAGGCAGCCCCGGCCTGCCCGGCGACAAGTCGATCAGCCACCGGGCCCTGCTCCTGGCTGCCCTGGCGGACGGCGAGTCACTGATCCGGGGAGCCGGTGACGGGGCGGATGTACGGACCACCGCGGACCTGATCGAGCGCCTCGGGGCGACGGTCGAGCGCGGCCAGTCGGACGGGCGCCGGGTTGACTACCGGGTCGCCTCTCCGGGGATCGACGGGCTGCACGAAGCCGATGGAATCCTCGATTGCGGGAACTCCGGGACAACCACCCGGCTGCTCGCCGGGATCCTGGCCGGCCTGCCCGGCCATCACGTCCTCGATGGCGACGATTCGCTGCGCCGGCGGCCTCTCGCCCGTATCATCGAGCCACTGCGCGAGATGGGTGCCGAAGTCCATGCGCGCCGGGGCAATGCGCTCCTGCCGATGACCGTGGTCGGGCACGCTCCGCTGCGTGCCATCGACCACCAGACCACGGTACCGAGTGCCCAGGTGAAGTCAGCGATCCTGCTGGCGGGCCTGCGCGCCGAGGGCCGCACAACCGTCCGGGAATCCGTGGCCACCCGGGACCACACCGAGCGGATGCTCCGGGCGCGGGGGATCACGATCAGCCGGGCGGCGCTGGAAGACGGTGGAGTCTCGGTCAGTCTCGAGGGAGGGGTTCGGGTGCAGGCGACCGGCGAGATCGTGCCCGGGGATCCATCGGCGGCCGCCTTCTGGCTGGTCGCCGGGGCGATTCACCCGGACGCCGAACTGAGCCTGTCGGCGGTTGGCCTGAACCCGACCCGGCGGGCGATCATCGACCTGCTCCGCCGGATGGGCGCCCTGATCGAGGAGCAGCCCGGCGGCGATGGGCCGTCCGCGACCCGTGGCGCAGGCGGTGACGGGGAGACAGGCGAGCCGCTGGTCGACCTGGTCGTCCGCTCCAGCACACTCCGGGCGATCGACGTCTCGGCAGTCGAGGTGGCCCAGGCGATCGACGAGATCCCAATCCTGTGCCTGGCCGCAACCCAGGCCCAGGGTACGACCACGATTCGCGGCGCTGGCGAGCTGCGGGCCAAGGAATCGGACCGGATCGCCGGGATCGCTGCTGGATTGAATGCGCTCGGCGGGCGGGTCACGGTGGACGGTGACGACCTGTCGATCGTCGGGCCGACCGCGCTCATCGGCACTGCCACCGAAAGCCACTCCGACCATCGCCTGGCGATGACCTTCGCGGTCGCCGGGCTGATCGCATCGGGTGCCACGACGATCAGCGACCCGGGCTGTGCGTCGATCTCCTATCCAGGGTTCTTCGCGGTACTCGAAGGGGTGCGAGCATGACAAAGCGCGTCGTCCTCATCGGTCACCCGGTCAGCCACTCGCTGTCCGGCGCAATGCAGCAGGCCGCATTCGACTCGCTCGGGATCGACGCCCGCTACGAGATGTGGGATCGGGCGCCGATCGACCTGGCCGACGCGGTGACCGAGCTGCGCTCCGACCAGTTCCTCGGTGCGAACGTGACGATCCCGCACAAGGAACGGGTCGTCCCGCTCGTCGACCGGCTGACCGATGACGCCCACGCGACCGGGGCGGTCAACACGATCACCCGCGAAGGCAAGCGCCTCGTTGGTCACAACACCGACGTACCCGGCTTCAAGCAGGCCCTCGACAAGCTCGTCGGACGCCAGAAGATGCCCCGCCAGGCGGTGGTCTTCGGCGCCGGCGGCGGCAGCCGGGCGGTGATCCACAGCCTGATCACAGCCGGTTTCCTGCGGATCATCGTGTTCAACCGGCACCTCCATCGGGCCGAGAGCCTGGTCAAGTTCTTCGGCAAGAGCGCCGCCCACATGGAACTCAAGGCAATGCCCTGGCACGAGTCGATCATCGAGGCAGAGCTGTCGAAGACGCGGGTCCTGGTCAACGCGACCTCGATCGGCCTGCACGGCGACGAATCACCGATCCCGGGCGAGATCATTCCGGCCGAGGTTCTCGTGCTCGACCTGATCTACCGTCGCACGAAGCTTCTGCGCGACGCGGCCAGCAACGGCTGCAGCGTCGCCGACGGGGCGACGATGCTGCTCCACCAGGGGGCAGCGGCCTTCACCCTGTGGACCGGCCAGCCGGCTCCCCTCGAGGTCATGGAGGTGGCGCTGACGGCAGCCCGGGCCGAGGGAATCGAGTCGGCCGAAGGCGAGCCGACCGGCGCGCTCGCGGACGCCTAGGTGGGTCGGCTGCGGTTCCTGACGGCGGGTGAGTCGCATGGGCCGGCGCTGGGGGTCACCCTCGAAGGGATCCCGGCCGGCCTTGGCCTGACCGCCGAGCAGATCGGGCTCGACCTGGCCCGCCGCCAGCGCGGCTACGGCCGCGGCGCCCGCCAGGCGATCGAGCAGGATCGCGCCGAAATCCTGGCCGGAGTCCGCCACGGCCTGACCCTCGGCTCGCCGATCCTGCTGCTGATCCGGAACCGCGACTGGGAGAACTGGACCCAGGTGATGCAGGTCGAGCCGCTCAGCGAGGCCCAGGCGGACGAGCTGGCCGCCCTGGCCGAGGGCGGCAACAAGCGGGCGACGCCGGTGACCCGGCTGCGGCCAGGTCATGCCGACCTCGCGGGTGCGCTCAAGTACGGCTTCAACGACGTGCGCAACGTGCTCGAACGCGCTTCAGCTCGCGAGACCGCCGCCCGGGTTGCCGCCGGGGGTGTCGCCCGGATCTTTCTGGCCGAACTTGGCATCGAGGTCTGGTCGTTCACAGCCGAGGTGGGCGGCGTCGCCGTCGATCCCGCCAATGCCAGCCGCTCGCGCGATAAAGCCGACGCCTCGCCCCTGCGCTGCCCGGATCCGGCCGCCGAGACCCGGATGATCGCCCGGATCGACGAGGCCCGCTCGAACGGCGACACGGTCGGCGGGGTGTTCGAAGTGGTCGCCCACGGCCTGCCGATCGGGCTCGGCAGCTACGTCCACTGGGATCGCCGACTCGATGCCGCCCTGGCGGCCGCCGTCATGAGCATCAACATCGTCAAGGGTGTCGAGTTCGGCCTCGGGTTCGAGCAGACCCGCCGGTTCGGCTCGGCCGTCCACGACGTGATCGCCGGCCGCGGCGAGGGCGGCCGCTGGATCCATCGCTCGAATCATGCCGGAGGCCTGACCGGCGGCGTGACCAACGGCGAAGCGCTGGTCGTGCGCGGCGCCGTCAAGCCGATCTCGACCCTGGCCCGACCGCTGCCATCGGCCGACCTGATCAGCGGCGAGGCGGTCGACAAGGCCCACTACGAGCGGAGCGACATCAGCGTCGTGCCCGCGGCGGGGGTCGTCGGTGAGGCCATGGTCCTGCTGACCCTCGCCGATTTCGTGCTGGACAAGTTCGGGGGCGACTCGATCGATGAGACACGCACGAACCTCGAAGCCTACCGGGCCCGCATCTCGCGCGCACCCGATGAGCCGATCGCCGGCGGCCGGCGCCGCTCCCCGGCCAAGGCGCCCGAGCCGGCAGCCGAGACCGGATCCGACCCGGGCGGCGAGGCCGGCTCCGGCGGCGACGACTAGGCCGGGCCAATGGACCTCGTCCTCGTCGGGCTACCCGGCAGCGGCAAGACCGCCGTCGGGCGCCGAATCGCCGCCCGCCACGCTGCTCACCTGGTCGACCTGGATGCGACCGTCGAACAGACGGCCGGCCTGACGATTCCCGAGCTCTTCGAACAGGAGGGCGAGGCCGGCTTCCGGGTCCGCGAGCGGGCTGCGGTCATGGCGCTCGGGCCAGCCGATCCGGCGCCCGAACTGCGCCGGGTGATTGCCACGGGCGGCGGCACGATCGTCGATCCGGCCAACCGCTGGGCCCTCTACCGCGGCCGGAAGGTCGTCTGGCTCAACGGGCCGCCCGAAGTCCTCGCTCAGCGCCTGCGCAACTCGCCCAATCCCCGGCCGCTGCTGCACGGCCGCGATCCGGTCGGTGCGATCCGCGAGCTTGCGGCCAGCCGCGAGCGGTTCTACGCGCCGGCGCTCCGGGTGAACGGGCTTTCGCAGGTCGGGGCCGTGCTCGATCGACTCGATGCGTTCGTCGGTGGCCGCGTGCCGGGCGGGACGACCCTCCTGGCGGCCGACACCCGGCTCGGCCGGATCCGGATCGGTGAGTCGTTTGCAACCGGGGCGCTGCTCGAGATCCTGGCCGCCCTTGGCGCCGGGCGGGCGATCCTCGTGTCCGAGCCCGGCGCATGGACGGCGGCCGGAGCTGGCCTGGCCACCGGGTTGGCCGAGGCGGGCATGCCGGTCGAGCGGATCCTCCTGCCAACCGGCGAAGCGGCCAAGCGGCTGGGCGTGATCGAGGCGGCCGCCGGCGAACTCGCCAGGTTGCGGGTCGAACGGACCGAGCCATTGATCGCGATCGGCGGTGGGGCCCTCGGTGATGCGGCCGGATTCCTCGCTGCGACCTGGCTCCGGGGTGTGCCCCTGATCCACGTGCCAACCACCCTGGTCGCCCAGCTCGACAGCTCGATCGGAGGCAAGACGGCCGTCGACCTGGCCGAAGGCAAGAACCTGGTCGGGGCGTTCCATCAGCCGGCCGCGGTCCTGATCGACGTCGCGCTCGTGGCCGGGCTGCCGGAGCGCCAGCGCCGCTCCGCCCTGGGCGAGGCGGTCAAGATGGCGGCCCTCGGTGACGACGCCCTCTTCGCGCTGCTCGAGCGGGACGGCGATGGGCTCATCCGGGCCGATCCCGCCGTGGTCGCCCGGGGCGCCGTTGCCGAGCTCGTCGAACGCTGTGTCTGGGCAAAGGTCGAGGTCGTC
>JBBRIM010000081.1:0-11273 GCA_038221095.1 Candidatus Limnocylindrales bacterium | reverse complement strand
CCCGAGGCAGGCACGACCCACGCCTCGTAGACCTGCGTGCCGCTGGTGGAGGCGAGGCCGTTCAGGGCAACCGCAAACGATCCGTCGGGGGCCAGGGCGGCCAGGCCGTTCGGACCACCGGTGGAAGCCCCGGCGAGGATCGCGGTCTGGCCACCGGGCTGCCGGGCAATCGCGAGGACCTGGTCCACGGCAGCCTGGCGCGCCTGGGCGGTCGAGAGCTGCTGGCTCAGGCTGATATTCCACACTCCGAGCACGCCGATCAGGGCGACAGCGGCAACCGCCGCGATCCAGCGCAGCGGCGAGCGACGATGAGCCCGCTCGGCAGACAGGTCGATCAGCGTTCCGGGAGGAGCCGCGGCGGCCGTCCGAACTGGGGAAGCAATGGGCTGGGCAGGCTCGGCGCGCTCGGCGCGTTCGGCGGCGCTGGCGGGCTCGGCCGCGCTACCCACCCCCGGTGACGGACGGGCCGATCCAGCGCCGAGCGAGGAGATCAGGCGGTCGGCGGCGGCATCGGTCCGGCGGCCATGGCGGAGCTCAGCTTCAATGGCCCCCAGGATCCGGCCGCGCAACTCAGCCGGAGGCTCGATCGGTTCGACTGATTCGGCGAAGTAGGGCACGACGCCGCCCAATTCGGCCATCTCCGGGTGCGGCTCCGGGCAGGCAGCGAGGTGGTCGCGCACGTCGTGCATTTCGCCCGGGTCGAGCGCATTCATGACGAACCCGGGGGCGAGGTCGCGCGCCTGCTCGCAACTCAACAGGCTCATCTGGGTTCTCCCCTGCCGGGACCACTGCCCAGCATTGCCTGGCGCATCTGGAGCAGGCCGAGGCGCATCCGACTCTTGACTGTGCCCAGGGGTGCGTTGGTCCGGGCGGCGATTTCCTGCTGGGTGAGGCCACTGAAGTAGCCCAGCTCGAGCGCCTCACGCTGCACCGGCGACAGACTGGCAAGGGCGACCAGGATCGCCTCACGGTCGAGACGCCCGGCCACCTCGGACCAGACATCGGGCAGGGTGAGGCTTGGCGGTGGGGCCTCCTCGTGCTCGGGCAGCTCCGAGGTGGGGCGACGACGACGGATCGAATCGATCGCCCGGTGATGGACGATCGCAAGCAACCAGGTCTTCACGCTGCCCCGCTCGGTGGCGTACCGGCCGGCATTGCGCCAGGCACCGACGAACGCTTCCTGGACGACATCGTCGGCCAGGCTGGCGTCACCGGTGATCCGCATTGCGAGTCCGTAGGCCATCGTCTTGTAGCGCTCGTACAGGATTTCGATTGCTCCGTGGTCACCGCCGGCCACCGCTTCGAGCACGGCTCGATCGGCATCGTCGGCGGCGCTGTTCAGGCGACCCACAGCGCGGCTGGGGGTGTCGCTCATCGGGGTGTGCGCAACAAAGCCGACGGCGGTTCATCGGCCGCGTCGCCTGCGGGCACCAGTCCGACCGCGGCGAGGCCCGGAAGACGGCCCACCGCAACCCGGATCAATCGCAGGACCGCCCCCAGGTCGGCCGTCGCGTCGACGGTCACGAAACGCTCCGGCTCGGCCGCGGCGATCTTCCGAAAGCCCTCCCGGACCCGTCGATGGTAGGCCAGGTCGAAGCCCGCCTCAAAGCGCTGCCGTTCGTCGTGACCCTTGCGCCCGAGCCCGAGCTCGACCGGCAGATCCAGGAGAATCGTCAGGTCGGGTCGCAGGCCGTCGGTGGCCAGGCGCTCCAGCCGGCGCAGGTCGGCAATCGGCAGGCCACTGCCATAGCCCTGGTAGGCGATCGTTGAATCGGCGTATCGAGCGCAGATCACCAGCTCACCCCGGGCGAGAGCGGGCCGAATCACCTCATCGACGTGCTGGGCGCGAGCCGCGTTGAACAGGAGTGCGTCGGCACGCGGACCAATGGCCACGGACTCCTGGTCAGCGGCCATCAGAATCTCGCGGACCCGATCGCCGAGGGCCGTACCGCCCGGTTCGCGGGTCAGCAGGACCGGGATTCCGGCGGCCTGCGCCACGTCGCGCAGGCGAGCGGCCTGGACCGTCTTGCCCGAGCCCTCCGGGCCTTCGAGCGTGATGAACCGGCCGCGCTGCGCGGGCGCGTGGGCGGGCGCGTGAGCGAGCACGCGCTCGATCCCCCGCTGCTCATCGTCGTCCACGCGGTGGAGTGTAGCCGAGCCGATCCCACGGGCCGGATGCGTGGGATGACCTAGCGCCGTCACCGTTCAGGCCTGCTATCGTGCCGGCGATGCGAGACCTGACCGACCGCGCCCTGTCTACGGCAACCGTCCGCGGGGCGACCTACGCCGATGTCCGGATCATCCATCGGGTGGACGAATCGATTGCCGTCAAGTCGGGCCGGGTCGAGGGCGTCGCGGCCGGCCAGACCGAGGGGTTCGGGGTCCGGGTCCTCGTCGACGGCGCCTGGGGCTTCGCCAGCAGCAACCGGCTGGAGGCTGACGAGATCGACCGCATCGCCGCTGAGGCGGTCCGGATCGCCCGGGCATCGGCCACCGCCCTGCGCCACCGGGTGCAGCTCGACAACCGGCCGCCCGCCCACGGGACGTACCAGACGCCAGTGGCCGAGGACCCGTTCAAGGTCTCCCTGGAAACGAAGATCGGGGAACTGCTGGCAGCCGATCAGCTGGCCGCCGGGGTCAAGGGGATTGCCTTTACCGAGTCGACCTACGCGGCCCAGCGCGACCATACGATCTTCGCCGCGAGCGACGGCAGCTATACCGACCAGACGATCACCCATGTCGGATCAGGGATCGAGACGAACGCGATCGAGGGCGACGAGCACCAGCGACGGAGCTACCCCGATGCCGGCGGGGGTTGGCAATCGGCCGGCTACGAGTACATCCGGGGCCTGCGCCTGGCCGATCATGCCGGCCCGCTGTCCGAGGAAGCGGTCGAGCTGCTGAGTGCGCCCCAGTGCCCGTCGGGCAGGATGACCGTCATCCTCGACCCGTCCCAGCTCTACCTCCAGGTCCACGAGAGTTGCGGGCACCCGACCGAGCTCGACCGGGTCTTCGGAACCGAGGCGTCGTACGCGGGCACGAGCTTCCTGACCACCGACAAGCTGGCAGCGGGCTTCCGCTACGGCTCGGACCTGATCGACATCGTGGCCGATGCCACCGCACCGGGCGGCCTGGGCACGTTTGGCTGGGACGATGAAGGCGTGGCCGCGCAGGCCGTGCCGCTGGTCAAGGAGGGGATCTTCGTCGGCTACCTGAGCAGCCGGGAGACGGCGCCGCGGATCGGCCGGCAATCGGGCGGCGCGATGCGGGCCGACGGCTGGAACCGGATCCCGCTCATCCGGATGACCAATATCAACCTCCTGCCCAAGCCCGGGATGAGCCTCGACGAGATCGTGGCCGACACCGATGACGGCCTGTACCTGCGCTCAAATCGGAGCTGGTCGATCGACGATCGTCGCCTGAATTTCCAGTTCGCGACCGAGGTCGCCTACGAGATCAAGGGCGGCAAGAAGGGGCGCCTGTTCAAGAACCCCACCTACACCGGGATCACCTACGAGTTCTGGCGTTCGTGCGATGCCGTCGGTGACGAGCGCAGCTACGTGATGCTGGGCACGCCGAACTGCGGCAAGGGCGAGCCCGGCCAGACCGGCCACGTCGGCCATGCCGTCCCCGGCGCACGCTTCCGCAACGTCCAGGTGGGGGTGGGCAAATGGTGAGAGACGCGGTGGAGTGGCTCGTCCTGGCCGAAGAGGTGCTCGACCTGGCCGGAGCGGCCGGTGCAACCCAGGCCGAGGTCGTGATCCAGGCCGATGACGCTGCGCTGACCCGCTTCGCCAACAGCGAGATCCACCAGAACGTGGCCGAGACGAATACCCGGCTGAGCCTGCGCTTCATCGATGGCCAGCGAATCGGCGTGGCGGCCACCGGCCGCTTCGATGGCGCCGCCCTCAAGGCGCTGGCCGAACAAGCGGGTGAGATCGCCCGGAACGTGGCTCCCAACGACGATTTCCTGACACTCCCGGGGCCCGGCGCGCGACCGATCCCGGACCTGCCCAGCGCCTGGAGCCGGGCGACGGCCGAGGCGACCCCGGAGCTGCGAGCGGAAGGGGCACGGGCGGTCATCGCACGGGCGGACGAAGCCGGGGTCACGGCCTACGGCTCGTTCGCGACGACCACCGAGACGATCACCGTGGCAAATTCGCTCGGCGTGCGGGCCAGCGGGTCCCGGACCTGGTCGCAGTTGCTGACCGTCTCGATGGGCCCCGACGGCGGTTCCGGCTACGCCGAGGCGGCGTCGGTTGATGCCAGCACGATCGATGCGGCCGCCCTCGGCGCCGAGTCGGCCGAGCGGTCCCGGGCCACGGCCCGGGCGGTGGCGATCGAAGCCGGCGACTATCCCGTGGTCCTCGACACGTACGCCGTTGTCGACGTCCTGGACATGCTCGGCTACCTCGGCTTCTCGGCCCTGGCCGTCCAGGAGGGCCGCTCGTTCGTCGAGATCGGCAAGCGAGTCGGCAGCGAGCTGGTCACGATCCGCGACGACGGTTCAGATCCCGCCGGGCTGCCGATGGCGTTCGATTACGAGGGCGTCGAAAAACGCCGGGTGGACCTGCTGACCCGGGGCGTCTGCACCGGCGTGGTCTACGATGCCCAGACGGCGGCCCACGACGGACTGGCCTCGACCGGCCACGGCCTGCCGGCCCCGAACCCGTTCGGGCCGTTCCCGCTGAACATGGTCATGGAAGCCGGAACGTCGAGTCGCGAGGAGCTGATCGGCGGCCTGAAGCGGGGCCTGCTCGTGACCCGCTTCCACTACACCAACCCGGTCCACCCCAAGCTGGCGATCGTCACAGGGATGACCCGCGACGGGACGTTCCTGGTCGAGGATGGCCGGATCGTGGGACCGGTCAAGAACCTGCGCTTCACCCAGAGCTACCTCGATGCCATCGCCGGGGTGACGGCCGTCGGCCGCGATCGACGCTGCCTGAAGGGCTTCCTCGGCGGTGTGGTCGTACCGGCCGTCCGGATCGACGGCTGGACCTTCACCGGCACAACCGAGCACTGAGCCCGACCGTCGGGCGCGGTCAGCGCCAGACGCGGGCCTGATCGGGGTAGAGGCGGACCCGACGGTAGGGCTCCCGGCCGCGTGAACGCGAGACGAGGTTCGCTCGCTCGGCCATCTGGTGCTGGAGCCGGCGGATGTAGGCACTCTGGGGCGAGAGCTCGACGGCCTCCGAACGCTCGATGACCATGCCGATCGCGTCTTCGGTCTCACGCAGGGCGGCCTCGCGCGGGTCGACCGCGAGGGAGAAGATCGAGGTCAGGCTGGCATGCATCTGCAGGATCGTGTTGCTCTTGAGGACGTAGACGGGCATGCCCCGCTCCTCCGCGTCGCGCACGGTCGGCGGCTTTGAGCGGTACTCGTTCCGGAGGGTCATCACGACATCGGCTTCGTCGATGTTGCGGGCCACGAGCACCGGCAGTTGGAGCTCGCGAATCGCCTGCTCGAGGCGTTTGCGACTGACCCCGAAGGGCAGCACCCGGAGGGTGGGCAGGAGGCTGTCGGGCGTGCTCAGGACCCGGCCGTCGGTGGCGGCCGGGTCGTCCGATTCGTCGTCTTCCTGGCCGTCGTCATCGTCGTCGGCGTCGTCCAGGGAGCGGGCGCCATCAGGCCCCGCTGCGAGCGGGCGAAGGTCGGTCAAGCCGGCCTCGACTGGCTCGACGGCATTGATCGGCAGGGTGTCCTCGTCCGCCTGCAGCGCGGTCAGCGCCCGGGCCGCCTGGTCGCGCCAGGCCGCCTGACGCTCGAGCTCGCGTTGCTCGCGGACATGCCGATCGGGCGGCGCTGGAACACCGCGCTCGAGTGGTCCCCGATCGGCGATCTCGCCCGAGATGAACGGTCGGTCCGGACCCGACGGGGCAGGCTCGGCAACGCCCCGCCCCGGCCCAGCCCGTCCGGCACCCCGGCCGCGGTCGTCCCCGGCGGGCGGCTGAACGGCGAACCGCTCGCCCGGCATCATCCCCGTGATCGGATCACCCGGCCGGCCGGGCCCGCCTATTCGACCGCGCGGACCCGTTTCGCGGGTCGTCCCGCCGCGGGTCTGGCGCCAGCCGCCGCCCGCTCCCGGTCGGTAGCCCGCGCGATAGCCGCCCGGGGATGTCCCGGGCGCGGCCTCGCGGTAGCCACCCTGGCGGTAGTTGCCCTCGCCCCGCCAGCCCGGTTCCATGCGCCACGGACTGCCGCTGCCGACCAGGCCTGCAAACCGCTCACTGCCCAGGGTCTCGCGCGGCGACGGCCGTGGTCGCGACTGGGAGCGATGGACGCCCTCCTCGTCACGCCAGCGGAGCTCGGGCGCGACCGGGTCGCCTCGCAGCATCTGGTCGACCGTCTCGGCGACATCGGCGTGGACCATCACCCGTTCGCGATCCTGGATTTCGATGATCACATCGAAGGTAGGCGGCTGCTTGCGCTCGAGGACGCTCTTCTGGGTCCGCCGCCGGCGTGCCTCCTCGTCGCCGAGGGTGACGCTCTGGATCCCACCGCTCAGGTCGGACAGGGTCGGATTGAGCATCAGGTTGTCGAGGTTGTTACCGTGGGCCGTGCCGATCAGCTGGACACCCCGTTCAGCGATCGTGCGGGCCGCCTGGGCCTCCAGCTCCGTCCCGATCTCGTCGATGACGATCACCTGGGGCATGTGGTTCTCGACCGCCTCGATCATCACCTCGTGCTGGAGCGAGGGTGTCCGGACCTGCATCCGACGGGCCTTGCCGATGGCCGGATGGGGGATGTCGCCGTCGCCGGCGATCTCGTTGCTGGTGTCCACGACCACGACCCGCTTGCCCAGGTCATCGGCCAGGACGCGGGCGGCCTCGCGCAGCATCGTGGTCGTGCCGATGCCCGGCCGGCCCATGATCAGGATCGACTTCCCGCTCTCGACGAAGTCGTTGATGATCTCGATCGTGCCGAAGACGGCCTTGCCGATCCGGCAGGTCAGGCCGACGATCTTGCCGCTCCGATTGCGGATCGCGCTGATCCGGTGCAGGGTCCGTTCGATCCCGGCCCGGTTGTCGTCGCCGAACGTGCCGATGTGGTCGACCACGTAGGCCAGGTCCGACTCATGGATCTCGCGCTCGAGGAGGGTCACCTCGCTGTTCGGGAAGCGGGCCTCGGGACGCCGGCCGAGGTCAAGCACGACCTCGATCAGGGTCGTCCGGTCGGGCAGGGCGTGGACCGCCTCGACAACTTCGGGCGGCAGTGCCGCGAGGAGCAGGTCGAGGTCGTCCATCGCTTCGCGATCGGAGTTGAGCGGTGCTGCAGTCACGGGACCTCCGGGGTCGGCGGTGCAGGGACGTTGAGCCGGATCATCGGATGGCCGGGACGAGGGCCGGTTCCGCTACCCGGACGAGAGCTTCCTTGAGTAGCAGGGTCACGCTTGATTCGAGCTCGAAACCCGCCTCCTCGAGCCGGCGGTCAATCGGCGATTCGTAGGTTCGAACGGCCGAGATCACGCCGTGCTGCGCTTCGTGACGATTGCCGGCCCGGGCGGCGATCACGCCCAGACCGTACTCCACCAGCGGTTCGACGTCCGATTCGGGCCGAGCCAGGATCTTCAGGTAGTGGGGCTGCTCCTCCTTGGCGACGGCCACCTGGATGAAGGCCGACAGGCCGGTCGGGTCGGCGGCACCCTCCGCTGGGTCCTGGACGAAGGCCTCGACATCGGCGAAGCGGAGGATCGGGGTGAGACTGGAGCGGGGGACCCGCCAGCCGGACCCCTGGCGCTCCCAGTCCGGCAGGCGATACGCCTCGAGCCGCTGGACCGGCTGGGGGGTCACGGCCGCGTACAGCCGGGAAAGAGCCAGGGCGTCGAGCGGGGCGACGGGCCGGATGCCAGAGGCGGCGGCCCGCTCGTCCGACCAGGCTTCGGGCAACGCCTGGCCAGACTCGCGGAAGAGGATCTGCTCCTCCCCGTACCGGACGAAACCGGCCTGCATGAACAGCTCGACGTTGCCGTCTGCATCGGCGCAGGCCACGTGGAAGCGGACGGCACCTCGCTTGGCGCCATCGCGCAGCAGGTTCTGGAGGAGCCGGAAGCGGATATCACCGGCATCGGCCTGGCCGATCGCATCGAGCTCGACGACGGTCCATTCATCGCGGTGGCTCTCGCGCTCAACCCGGAGCAACCCGCTGATCCGATGGTCGAGTTCGTGGACGTACAGCAGGTCGTTCGGCTGGAACGCGCCGAGGGGCAACCGGAAGAGACTGAAGACGCCCATCCGGGGACGGGTCACGGGCAATCCGAGCGAGCGTGCGGCATCCGTCTGGGCGAGCCGTGACAGCTCGCCCAGCGCGGCGAGATCGGTCAGGCGAGCCATCCGGACCTTGCCTGAGACGGTCATCGGGCGGCCCGGTCCCGGCGCACGGGATGGTGCCGGCGGCCGGATCCTTCGCCTGGGTCGTCGTGCTCGGCGGCCATCGTGGCCACCAGTCGGTGGAAGCGCGTCTCACCCGCGAGTTCGGGATGGAAGGCAGTGGCAATGATGTTGCGCTCCCTGACGGCCACGATCCGGCCGTCGTCGAGGCGAGCCATCACGTCCACGTCCGGTCCGACCCGCTCGATCACCGGGGCCCGGATGAAGACGCCATGGACCGGCTCGTCGCCCAGCATCGGGACGGTCAGGTCGGCCTCGAACGAGTCGAGCTGGCGGCCGAAGGCATTGCGCTGGACGGTCACGTCGAGCAAGGCCAGGACAGGCCCCTCACCGCCGATGATCTCGCGAGCGAGCAGGATCATCCCGGCGCAGGTGCCGAAGATGGGTGCGCCGGTTTCGGCCAGGTCGAGGATCGGCTGGCGCAGGCCCCAGCGATCGATCAGGCGGCGCATCGTGGTGCTCTCGCCGCCGGGCAGGGTCAAGCCGCTGACGCCCTCGAGATCCGCGGGCAGGCGGACTTCGACCGCCTCGACGCCGATCGCGCCGAACGTCCGGACGTGCTCGATGAATGCGCCCTGGAGGGCCAGGACTCCGATCTTCATCGGTGCGGCCTGCTCGGGGCTACCAGCCCCGGATGGCCAGGCGCTCCTGATCCGGGATGGCTTCCATGGCGATTCCACGCATCGCGGCGCCGAGGCCCTTGCTGACCTCGGCCAGCAGGGCCGGGTTGTCGAAGTGGGTCGTCGCCTGGACGATCGCGTTGGCCATCCGGGCCGGATCCTCGCTCTTGAAGATGCCCGACCCGACGAAGACGCCCTCGGCCCCGAGCTGCATCGCCAGGGCGGCATCGGCCGGGGTCGCGATCCCGCCGGCCACGAAGTTGACCACCGGCAGCTTGCCGGCTGCTGCAACCTCGCGGACAAGCTCGATCGACGCGCCGAGCTCCTTGGCAGCCGCGAACAACTCGTCCTCGCGCAGCCCGTGGAGGCGGCGCAACTCGGCGTTGACCGTCCGGATGTGGCGCACGGCCTCGACAATGTTGCCGGTGCCGGCCTCGCCCTTGGTCCGCATCATGGCGGCGCCCTCGCTGATCCGGCGGAGCGCCTCGCCCAGGTTGCGCGAGCCGCACACGAAGGGGACCTTGAAGGCGTGCTTGTCGATGTGGTGTTCCTCGTCGGCCGGGGTGAGCACCTCCGACTCGTCGATGTAGTCGACGCCCAGCGCCTCGAGGATCTGGGCCTCGACGAAGTGCCCGATCCGGGCCTTGGCCATCACCGGGATGGACACGGCATCCATGATTCCGACGATCATCGACGGATCGCTCATCCGGGCCACGCCACCGGTTGCCCGAATGTCCGAGGGCACGCGCTCGAGGGCCATCACGGCCACGGCGCCCGCCTCTTCGGCGATCTTGGCCTGGTCGGGCGTGACGACGTCCATGATGACGCCGCCCTTGAGCATCTGGGCGAGGCCCTTCTTGGTTGCCCAGGTGGACGATTCGACGGTCATGTATGGCTCCGGTTGCTCGTGCACTCCGCGTCGGCCTGGGCTTGCCCCGGGTCAGTCCCCGTTCGAGCGGGCCGGATCGTCGCGCGCACTTCAATTATCGCATGCGCGCCAACCGTGCCCAGAGATCGGCGCAGCGCCGGCCATTGCTGGCCGAACCGGCCCTCAGCGTCCAGCGGCCCGGACGACCCCCGCCATCAGCTTGATGGCCCGGCGAGCGGCCGTCGGCGACAGGTTCGAGAGTCCCCCGGCAAGGGCCAGGACATCGTCGTCGGGGAGCTGCCCCAGGAGTCGCACGAGGCGCATGATTGCGTCGTCGGGGATCCGGGCGAGCAGGTCGAGCAGCCGCTCGAGCTCGGTCGGTTCGAGCACCGGCACGAGGCCGATGGCCCGGTTGAAGAGGCGCACGAACCACAGGAACGTGGCCAGCCAGTCGCGCAGGTCGGCCAGCTCCGGATCGGCGGGGTACTCGGCGGCGGCTACGGTTGCATCGGCCGCGGTCCGCTCCAGGACCTCGATGATCGGATCGCCCTCGAGCGCCTTGCGATGCTCGATGACGCGCCCAAACCAGCGGAAGTGGTCGCCGACCGAGGCGTAGGCCGAACCGGCCGGCCCCCGTCGGCCGACTCGTCGAGGCTCGTCGACGCGCTCAACCACGCCCCAGCGGATCGCCGCTTCGAGGGCCAGGCTGGCCGCCCGGTGGCTCAATCCGAGTGCCTCACGGACCTCGCGCTCGGTCAGCGGCTCGCCCCGTGCCATCAGGTAGATATGAACACGAGCGATCGCCGGCGCCACGCCCCACGAAGCGCCCATCGAGCCCCATGCCTCGGCCAGGCTGCGCCGGATCGCCTCGGCCCGGACGGCCGAATCCGCGGTACCGGCCGGGACTGGAGTTGACGTCGAGGTCGCCATGACTTGTGCGTCGACCGTAGCACGTTTGCCGGCGAGCGCGGAGGGGGCGGCATGGAGCGGCGGCGGGGAGCGGGTCGGTTGCCGGGGTCGCGGCCTCGGGCAGGTCGCGGCCCCCGGCGGGGACCACGATCATGGGGCCGGGGTCTTGACGCTCTGGCGACTCGGGTTTGTGCCAAATGCCGCAGGTAGACGCGTTATGCGCGGGTCGACAGGTCCGAAGGCCTGATCTCGACCGCGTGGGCCTTCGGACCGAGTCAAGTTAACCGTCTGCGGTTAATAGGGAGCCCATCCGAACTTCGTTCGGTTCGAAGGTGCGCCGTAAGGCGTCCGCCGGCGGCATTTGACACAACCGGGCCGCGCCTGGCTTGCCAGGCCGACGGATCGGGCCTCGGCTGCGCTCGCGGTTCGGACGGCCGAGTTTGTGCCAAATACCGCTGGCAGCGGCCGTATGGTCGAGGTTCGAG
>JBBRIM010000080.1:0-11379 GCA_038221095.1 Candidatus Limnocylindrales bacterium | reverse complement strand
CATGCCGGCAGCCAGCTGGTCCGGATCACTGTCAACAACGAAGCGGCCGCGGCGGCCGTAGCCGAGATCGTACGCAAGGTCCGTGGCCTGGGCGTGGACGTGCCGGTGATCGGTGACTTTCACTACAACGGCCACATCCTGCTCGAGCGCTACCCGGCGGCGGCCGCCGCCCTGGCCAAGTATCGAATCAATCCGGGTAACGTTGGGGCCAAGCGTCACGACGAGCATTTCCAGACGATCGTGCGGATCGCCATGGACAACGACAAGCCCGTCCGGATCGGGGTGAACTGGGGTTCGCTTGACCAGGCCCTCCTGACCGAGCTGATGGAGGCCAACGCCGGCCTCGCCCAGCCACGTGATTCCCGCGACGTGATGATCGAGGCCATGCTCGCCTCGGCGATGCGCTCGGCCGAGCTGGCCGAGGCGACCGGCCTCCGCCACGATCAGATCATCATCAGTGCCAAGGTCTCCGGCGTGCGCGACCTGGTCGATGTCTACCGCCGCCTGGCACCGCTTTCGGATTACCCGCTCCACCTTGGGCTGACCGAGGCGGGTATGGCCATGAAGGGGATCGTGGCCTCCACGGCCGGCCTGGCCATCCTGCTCAACGAAGGGATCGGGGACACGATCCGGGTCTCGCTGACGCCCGAACCGGGAGCCGGTCGCGAGCTCGAGGTGGAGGTGGCCCAGCAGGTCCTCCAGTCGATGGGCCTGCGCAGCTTCCTGCCCCAGGTCAGTGCCTGCCCCGGCTGCGGCCGAACCACCTCGACCTTCTTCCAGGTGATGGCCCAGGAGATCCAGACCTACCTGAAGGACCAGATGCCGGCCTGGAAGGAGCACCATCCAGGCGTCGAGGAGATGCGCGTCGCGGTGATGGGCTGCGTTGTGAATGGACCGGGCGAGAGTAAGCACGCCGATATCGGGATCAGCCTGCCGGGCACCTTCGAGGACCCTGTGGCGCCGGTATTCATCGACGGCCAGCTCGACCGGACGCTGCGTGGCGACGGACTCGTCGAGGAGTTCAAGCGGATCCTCGATGACTACGTCGACCGCCGTTACCCGGAGGCCGCGCCCGGCCACTGATCGACGATCTGCAACCTCGGTGTATACTCCGGATCAACTTCACCGGCCGCTCGAATGGAACGTGGGTGACCCCCCACGTTTTTTTTGGCGGCTGAGCCAGACGGAATCAGGGCCGGCGAACGGCAGACGTGACGGGAGGAGCACCATGAATCGTGACTTCGTCACTGCGCTGCTCCAGCTCAATGCCGAGAAGCAGGTTCCCCGGGACCAGCTGATCCGGACCGTCGAGGACGCGATCCAGTCGGCCTACCGGCGCCAGCCGGGCGATGAGGACGTGTGCGTCCGGATCGACGGCGAGACCGGTCGGATCCGAGTCTTCCGGGCCAAGAATGCCGTGGGCGAGGTCAACGACCCGCTGACCGAGTTTACCCTCGAGGAGGCCAAGGTCTTCAGCCCGACGGCCGTCCTCGGCGACCTCGTCGAGATCGAGGAGATGGACCCCAACTCGTTCGGCCGGATCCATGCCCAGACCGCCAAGCAGGTCGTCCTGCAGCGCCTGCGCGAGGCTGAGCGTGATGTTGCCTTCGACCAGTTTGCCAGCCGCGACGGCGAGCTGATCACGGGCACGGTCAACCGGATCGAGCCGCGGGCGATCATCCTCGAGCTCGTCGGCCAGGGTGGAATTGCCCGGGCCGAGGCCATCCTGGCCACGACCGAACAGTCGCCCCTGGAGCACTACCGGATCGGCCAGAACGTCAAGGCCCTCGTCCTCGAGGTCCGGCGTGGGCTGCGCGGGCCGCAGCTGTTCATCAGCCGCTCACACAAGAACTTCCTGCGCCGCCTGTTCGAGCTCGAGGTACCGGAGATCCACAACGGCACGGTCGAGATCAAGGCGATCGCCCGCGAAGCCGGCAGCCGCTCCAAGGTCGCGGTCTGGAGCCGCCAGGATGGGCTCGACCCGGTTGGCGCCACGGTCGGCCAGCGCGGTGCCCGGGTCCAGGCGGTCGTTGCCGAACTGGCCGGCGAGAAGATCGACGTGATCCCCTGGAATGACGATCCGGCCGTGTTCGTGGCCAATGCGCTCAGCCCGGCCCAGGTCCTCGACGTCCGGATTGACGAGGAGCACCGGATCGCCAGCGTGACGGTGCCCGAACGGATGCTCTCGCTCGCGATCGGCCGCGAGGGCCAGAACGCCCGCCTTGCCGCCAAGCTGTCCGGCTGGCGAATCGACATCCGCAGTGACGTCAGCGTCGCTGAAGCCGCCAAGGTGGCCGAGGAAGCCGCGATCCAGGCTGCCACCGACGCGCGCGCCGTTGAGGCTGCGACGACCGCAGCCGCAGCCGAGGTGGCCAAGCCCGCCCTCAAGCCACGGGCAAAGAAGGCGGTCCCGGCGACGGCCGCTATCGAGCCCGGGTCCGAAACCAAGCCCGAGCCCGTGAAGGCCGCGAAGGTTACCGCCAAGCCAGCGCTAAAGCCTGCCGCCGCCAAGCCAGCGCCAAAGCCTGCCGCCGCCAAGCCAGCGCCAAAGCCTGCCGCCGCCATGCCAGCGCCAAAGCCTGCCGCCGCCAAGCCAGCGCCAAAGGCTGCCGCCGCCAAGCCAGCGCCAAAGGCTGCCGCGAAGGCCCCCGCCAGAGCCGCCGCCAAACTGCGAGCGAAGAAGGCCACCGGGGAGGTGGCACCGTAGGCCGCGCCGTGGGCTCACTGCGGGTCCGCCCGATCCCGGCTCGGACCTGCGTTGCCTGCCGCACTTCGCGCCCGAAACGCGAGCTTGTCCGGATCGTCCGGACGCCGGCCGGCCAGGTGATCGAGGATCCCAGCGGTCGTCTGCCGGGTCGGGGCGCCTACGTCTGCGCCGACGGCACCTGCCGGGAGATCGCCCTCAACCAGGGTGGTCTCGCCCGGGCACTTTCGATCACAATCCCGGCGGCGGACCGGGCCGGACTCCTGGCCGTGGCCGGCCTGACCCAGGCTCAACCAGCATGCAACGACGAAGGAGAGAATCGTGGCAAGGAGTAGGAGCGGGACCCGCGGCCGACGCGGCCCGCGCAAGCCCCCGCGCCGCGAAGGCGGCACTGGTCCAGGTGGAGTGCAGGTCCTCGACCCGCGCGAGCGTGGTGCGATCGAGCTGCCCCCGACGATCACGGTCAAGGAGCTCGCCGAGCTGCTCGACGTCAACGCCGCGGACGTGATCCGCGAGTTGATCAAGAGCGGGATCTTCGCCACGATCAACCAGTTGATCGACCGTGACACGGCGTCGCTCGTCGCCGGTGAGCTCGGCTTCGAAGTCGCCGAAGTTGCCGTGGCGGCCAGCTCGGGCGAGACCCGAACGGGCGATGAGCCGGTGGCCGAAGCAACCAAGGAAGTCCTGTTCGAGCAGGACGACCCGTCCCTGCTCGAGGCGCGCGCCCCGATCGTGACCGTGATGGGCCACGTCGACCACGGCAAGACCAGCCTGCTCGACGCCCTCCGGACGACGACGGTCGCGGCCGGTGAGCGGGGTGGGATTACCCAGCACATCGGCGCCAGCGAGGTCGTCAAGGACGGCCGCCGGATCGTTTTCCTCGATACCCCGGGCCACGAGGCGTTCACCGCGATGCGCGCCCGGGGCGCCCGGGTGACCGACATCGCGATCGTGGTCGTGGCAGCCGACGATGGCGTGATGGCGACGACGCTCGAGGCGATCGCGCACGCCCGGGCAGCCCGCGTCCCGATCATCATCGCGCTCAACAAGATCGACAAGCCCGATGCCAATCCCGACCGGGTGAAGAACGAGCTGTCCGAGGCCGGGGTGATCGTCGAGGAGTACGGCGGCGACACGCCCCTCGTGCCGGTCTCGGCCAAGACCCGGGTCGGCCTGAACGAGCTGATGGAGATGATCCTGCTCGTGGCCGACCTGCAGGAGCTCAAGGCAAACCCGAAACGGCCCGCGATCGGTCCGATCGTCGAGGCCGAGCTCGACAAGGGCCGCGGCCCGGTCGCAACGGCCATCATCCAGACTGGCACCCTGCGGGTCGGCGACGTGATCGCCGTCGGCGGGACGTACGGCAAGGTCCGCGCCCTCGAGAATTCCCTGGGCAAGCGAGTGAAGAGCTCAGGTCCGTCCTCGGCGGCCGTGATCCTCGGCCTGGCCGATGTGCCCGAGCCCGGTGACATCCTGCGCGTCGTCGCCGACGAGAAGGAAGCCAGGACCCTGGCCGAGGCACGCCGAGCCGGAGATTCGGCCAAGGCCGGCGATGCCAGCGGCCGGGCAACCCTCGAGGACCTCTACCGGCAGATCCAGGCCGGCCAGGCCAAGGAACTGCGGATCATCCTGAAGGCCGACGTGTCGGGTTCGCTCGGCGCGATCACCCATGCCCTCGAGCAACTCTCGAGCGACGACGTCCGCCTGAACGTCCTCCACGCGGCGGCCGGCGACATCACCGACAACGACATCCTGCTCGCCTCGGCGTCGAATGCGATCGTCGTCGGCTTCAATACCAGGATCACCGAGACGGCCCGTCGCGCGGCCGATTCCGAGGGCGTCGACGTCCGGCTCTACGACATCATCTACAAGCTGACCGACGACATCGATGCTGCCCTGGGCGGTCTGCTCGAGCCGGAGATCGTCGAGGTCGTCGAGGGTCGCGCCGAGGTCCGCCAGATCTTCAAGGTGGGCAAGACCACCGTGATCGCCGGCTGCTTCGTCACCGACGGCCGGATCGTTCGCGGTGGCGCCCGGGTGTGGCGCGGCGGCAAGATCGTCGCGACCGACAAGATCGAGTCGCTCCGGCGCTTCCGGGACGACGCTCGCGAAGTTGCCCAGAACCTCGAGTGCGGGATCGGCCTGTCCGGCTACCAGGAACTCCAGGAGGGCGACATCATCGAGTGCTTCACGTCGAAGACCGTCAGCCGGGCCCGCGCCCGCTCATGACGGCCCGGACCGACCGGATCGACGAACTCCTGCGCGAGGAGATCGGTGGCCTCCTTTCGCGTGAGGTCAAGGATCCTCGGATTGGCTTCACCACGGTCACCCGGGTCGAGACCACCGCGGACCTCGCCCATGCCCGGGTCTGGGTGAGCGTGATCGGGACCTCGGCCGAACGCACGGCCACCGTCCGTGCCCTCGAGCACGCGATGCCCTTCGTCCGCCACGAACTCGGCTCGCGCCTGCGCCTGCGCCGGATCCCCAACCTGCATGTCCACCTGGACGAGACCGCCGAGCAGGGCACCCGCCTGCTCCACCTGCTGGGCGAGCTCGAACAGGGCCGTACGCCTGATTCAGAAGCGCCCACCGGCGAGACGCTCCCGACACCGGTGACCCGTCGCCACCTTGAGGGTGACGCCGAACCCGAGGTGGCCGCCGAGGGCGATGGCCAGGACGGCAGCCGCCCGCTCATCCCGCCGCAGCCCGCCAATCGGGCCGCGCGCCGCGACCGCAGCCGGGGCAATACCCGGGCGACGAACCGCACGGCAGGGAGCCGAAGGCCAGGGCGGTGACGATCGAGCTTGGCTCATACCTGTCGGCCGTGCCCGATGCGGTCGCCGAGCGGATTGCCGGGACACGCGAAGCCCTGATCGTGAGCCACGAGAACCCCGACGCCGACACGCTGGGGGCGGCCCTCGGAATTGCCCGGATCGTCGAATTCCATGGCGGCCGGGCCACGACCGTATGCAGCGACCCCGTTCCGCCCCTGTACAACTTCCTGGCCGGCGTCGAGGCGGAGCGCCAGGATCCGGACCCGGCCGTGGCCTATGACCTGCTGGTGATCGTCGATTGCGGCACGCTCGAGCGGGTCGGCGCAGTCGGCCTACGCAACGCGGCCCTGTTCGAGCGACTGCCCCGGGTGATCATTGATCACCACGCCTCGAACCCGGGTGCGGGCGGCCCGGGCGACGACTGGATCGACCCGGACAGTGCCGCGACGTGTGAGATGGTGACCCTCCTTGCAGCCCGCCTGGGTGTGCCCCTGGAGATCGCCGACGGCGCCCTCGCGGTGGCCCTGATGGCCGGCATCGTGATGGACACCGCGACCTTCGCCCACCCCAACGCCACAGCCCGGACGCTGCTCGTGTCGGCGGCCCTGGTCGAGGCCGGTGCGCCGCTCGCCGACATTTCGCGACGGCTGTATCGGACGAAGCCCGACGCCCAGCTGCGCCTGTTCGGACGGGTCCTCGAACGGATCGAGAGCGTCGATGACGGCAGGGTCGTCTGGTCGACCCTGCTCGATGGCGATCTCAACGCCACCGGTACCACGCCGGCGGAGTCTGAGGGGATCATCGACCTGCTCGCCCAGGCCGAGGCCGCCGAGGTGGCGATCCTGTTCAAGGAGTCCGGCGGCGAGACGAGGATCAGCGTGCGGACCAGGCCCGGCGGGGTCGATGCCACGGCCCTGACCGGCATGTTCGGCGGCGGTGGGCACGTCCGCGCCGCAGGAGCGACCGTGGGCCTGCCCACCGAACAGGCCCGCCAGCCCGTCCTCGTCGAGGCTCGCCGGCTGGCGGCCGCCGTTTCGCGGTGAGCGCCCGCCCCGACGGGATCCTCGTCATCGATAAGCCGGCCGGGCCGACATCGCACGACATCGTCGGCCTGGTCCGCCGGCTCAGCGGGGTCAAGCGGGTCGGCCATGGTGGCACCCTCGATCCGTTCGCCCGGGGAGTCCTGCCGATCTTTGTCGGCCGGGCCACCCGGGTCGCCGAGTACCACCTCGGTGACCGCAAGCAGTACCGGGCGACCGTCTGCTTCGGAGCAACCTCGACAACCGACGATCTCGAGGGCGAGCTGACCCCGGTTCCGGGTCCACGCTTCGACCGGGCGGCCGTCGAGACGGCGGCCAGCGCATTCCGCGGGCCAGTCACCCAGGTTCCGCCGGCGTTCTCTGCGATCAAGGTCGCCGGCCGGCGGGCCTATGCCCTCGCCCGCGCCGGGTTAAGGCCTGAGCTGCAGCCGCGTTCCGTGACGATCGACCGTCTCGAACTCATGGAATGGGATATCACCGATCCGGAGCGGCCGATCGCGATCGTCGAGGTCGATTGTTCGGCCGGGACCTACATCCGGGCCCTGGCTCGCGACCTTGGGGTGGCGCTCGGCACGGGGGCCTACCTCGGCGCCCTGAGCCGGACCGCCAGCGGGCCGTTCCGGCTGGCCGACGCGATCACCCTCGACACGGTTCGCGCCGCGGCAGGGGAGGGGCCGGACGCACTCGCGGCGCTGCTCAGGCCGATCGACACCGGCCTCGAACTGGCCGCGATCAACCTGTCCGCGGATGAGCTCCAGGCCGTGATCCGGGGCCAGGTGATTCGGCCCTCGGCGGGAGGAGCCGGATCGGCCGACGATCGCCCGGTCAGGCTGCTGTCCGAGGCCGGCGAGCTGGTCGGTTTCGGCCGCTGGGACGGTACCCGGATCATGCCCGACAAGATCCTTGTCGATGCCTGACTCAGGGTCGCCCCGGGTAGTGGTGGCCGGCGGCATCGCCGGCCTGGCGGCCGTGGAACCCGGCCTGGGCCGGCTGTTCATCGTGGTCGGGGCGTTCGACGGCCTCCATCGCGGCCATACCTACCTGCTGGCCCGGCTGCGCTCGGCCGCGGCACGCCATCGCGCCCGGCCGGCGGTGATCACCTTCGACCACCATCCCGATGAGATCCTGCTGGGCGCCGCACCGCCCGTCCTGTGCGACCCGGCCGAGCGTCTCGTCCGGTTCGGCCATGCGGGCGTTGACGTGGTCATCGTCCAGCACTTCGACGCGGCCGTCCGGATGACTCCCTACACCGAGTTCATCGGGCAGATCGCCGCACGGGTCGAGCTGGCCGGGTTCCTGATGACACCCGACGCCGCGTTCGGTCACGAGCGCAGGGGTACGCCTGCCGCGCTGGCTGAACTCGGCCGGTCGGTCGGTTTCGAGGTGGAAGTCGTGGAACCGCTCGAGGTGGACGGCCGGCCGGTCCGGAGTACCGAAATCCGGGCCGATATCGCGGCCGGGCGGCTGGTTCCGGCCCGCCGCCTCCTCGGTCGATCGCTGGCGGTGGTCGGCCGCGGTTCAGACGAGATCCAGTTCGAGCTGCCCGTCGCGCTTCCGCCGGCGGGACGCTACCGGGTGGAGTTGGAGGCCGCCTGGGCTCCCGACGAGCCGAGAACCGCCAGTCCGCTCGGGGCGATTGCCACGGTTGGACCGAACGGCGCGCTCGAACTCGAATGGGCCGCTCGAAGTGGCCGCCCGGTGGCCGATTGGGTTCGGATCCGGTTCATCGGGCCAGGCCTCTGAACGGGGCCGTTTGCCGGAAACGGGCCAAGCCTGTTACCATCCGCCGGTCAAACAGGAAGATCAATCAACAAATTCGTGTTCGGAGGACCGAGTGCCGCTCGCGCGGGAAATGAAGCAACAGGTGATCGGGGAGTACGCCGTCGTCGACGGCGACACCGGCAGCCCGGAAGTCCAGGTCGCGCTCCTGACGGAGCGGATCAGGACCCTCACGGAGCACCTGCGCAGCTTCCCCAAGGACAACCATTCGCGTCGCGGCCTCCTCAAGCTCGTCGGTCAGCGCCGCCGCCTTCTTGCCTATCTGATCAAGAAGGACAACACGCGCTACCGGACCGTCATCGGACGGCTCGGACTCCGCCGCTAGGCGCACGCCGCTCCGGACCTCGGGGATCCCCGAGGTCCTTTCGCGTCAGACGCTTGCGACGGCCCGGGTCACGCGCCCGCAGGTCCCTCCTCCGCACGTCAAGGAGGAACAGATTCCCGTGTCTCAAACATTCGAGACTCAATTCGGTGGACGCACCATCACCATCGAGACCGGCCGGATGGCCCGCCTCGCCGGTGGCTCCGTCACCGTTCGCTACGGCGACACCATGGTCCTCGGGACCGCCAACCGCTCCGAGCCCCGACCGGGTCTCGACTTCTTTCCGCTCACGGTCGACTTCGAGGAGCGGATGTACGCGGCCGGCAAGATCCCGGGCGGCTTCATCAAGCGCGAGTCGCGCCCATCCGAGGCCGCCATCCTGGCCGCCCGGCTGACCGACCGCCCGATCCGGCCGCTCTTTCCCGAGGGCTACAAGGACGATGTCCAGCTCGTGATCACGGTCCTCTCGACCGACCAGGAGAACAACCCGGACATCCTGGGCACGATTGCGGCCTCGGCCGCCCTCACGATCAGTGAAGTCCCGTTCCAGGGCCCGATCGGCGCCGTCCGAATCGGCCGGATCAACGGTGAGTTCGTGATCAATCCCACCCACACGGAGCTGGCCGACTCCGAGCTTGACCTGATCGTCTCGGGTACCCGTGACGCGATCATGATGGTCGAGGCCGGCGCTCAGCTCCTGCCCGAAGACGTGATGGCCGAGGCGATCCTCTTCGGACACCGCGCCCTGCAGCCGGTGGTCGAGCTCCAGGAACAGCTCCAGGCCGCGGTCGGCAAGGCGAAGCGCCTGCCCTACCTCGAGCCCCTGACCGAGTCGGTCCTCGACTTCGTGAAGCTCGTGGGCAAGAAGGCCGAGTTCGTCGTCGTCGACACCGAGACGACCGGTCGCGACCCGAAGATGGCCGACCTGCTCGAGATCGGTGCCGTCAAGATCAAGGCCGGCAAGGTGGTCGACCGCTGGTCGACCTTCGTCGATCCGGGCCGCTCGATCGTCGGCCACCAGATGCACGGCATTACCGACAAGGAGATCAAGGGCGCTCCGACGCCGAAGGACGCTGCGGCGCAGCTCCTGAAGTTCGCCGGTGACGCGGTTCTGGTCGGCCACAACGTCGGCTTCGACCTGGGCTTCCTCGAAGAGGCGATCGGTGGCGGCTTCCGCTTCGAGACCGGCCAGTACCTCGATACCCTCGTCCTCGCCCGCGAGGGCTATCCGGACTGGGCCGAGAGCTACAAGCTGGGCGACCTTGCCCGGTTCTTCGGGATCGAGCTCAAGGACGCGCACCGCGCCCTGCCCGATGCCGAGGCAACCGCGCAGCTCCTGCTCACCTTCGCGGCAGACCTGCCCAACCGGCTGCAGACCCTGACCGAGGGGATCCAGGCCGCTGTTCGGTCCACCCGGACCGGCGGCGACGCCAAGGGCCTGCTCGAGCTGGCCCGTCGCCAGGCGCGGGTATCCAAGAGCCTGTTCAACCTCGTCCACAAGAAGACCGTCCGGGAGCTCGTCCTCAACGAGGGCATCCGGATCGACGGGCGCGGCCTCGACGAGATCCGGCCGATCACGGTCGAGGTCGGCTTGCTGCCGCGAGCTCATGGCTCGGGCCTTTTCACCCGGGGCGAGACACAGGCCCTCACCGTCGCCACGCTCGGACCGTCCTCGGACGTCCAGCGGATCGACACGATCGGCCCGGAGGTCTCCAAGCGCTACATCCACCACTACAACATGCCGCCGTACAGCACCGGCGAGAACAAGATGATGCGCGGCCCGGGCCGGCGCGAGATTGGACATGGGCACCTCGCCGAGCGAGCGCTCCTGCCGGTCCTGCCGAGCCAGGACGAGTTCCCGTACGTCATCCGGCTGGTCAGCGAGTGCGTCACCTCGAACGGGTCGACCTCGATGGCCTCCACCTGCGGTTCGACCCTCGCCCTGATGGACGCCGGCGTGCCGATCAAGGCCCCGGTTGCCGGCGCGGCGATGGGCCTGATCTCGGAGCCGGACGGCCGGTTCGCGGTCCTGACCGACATCCTCGGCAAAGAGGACTCGTTCGGTGACATGGACTTCAAGGTCACCGGTACCCGGGACGGGATCACCGCGCTCCAGATGGACATCAAGGTCAAGGGCATCAACGAGGCGATCATCCGCGGCGGCCTGAGCAAGGCGCTCACCGCCCGGCTCGAGATCCTCGACAAGATGGTCGGCGTCCTGCCGGCGGCCCGTGGCGAGATGAGCGAGTTCGCTCCCCGGATCGTCACGATCAAGATCAACCCGGAGAAGATCCGCGAGATCATTGGCAAGGGCGGATCGATGATCCGCAAGATCCAGGAAGAGACCGGCACCGAGATCAACGTCGAGGACGACGGCTCGGTCGAGATCGCCGCGATCTCGGGCGAGAACAGCCGCAAGGCGATCCAGTGGATCGAGTCCCTCACCCGCGACGTCGAGATCGGCGCGCTGTACCTGGGCAAGGTCACCCGGATCATGGGTTTCGGCGCATTCGTCGAGATCCTGCCGGGCAAGGAAGGCCTCGTCCGGATCGGCGAGCTGGCCGACTACCACGTCCCGACCGTCGAGGACGTCGTGTCGGTTGGCGACGAGGTGATGGTTGTCGTCACCGAAGTCGACCGTCAGGGCCGGGTCAACCTCTCGCGCAAGGCGGCCATGCAGCGCCACCTCGCCAAGGAACCCGTCGAGGCGTAACTCTGGCGGCGCAGCTCCGGGCGCCGGTAAACCGAAACTCAGTGAAG